>JAPLKX010000361.1 GCA_026387845.1 Candidatus Hydrogenedentota bacterium
GACGGCCGGGCTGACGTGAGCCTGGATTTTCGGGAGGAGAAGTTTCATGCGGAGGTCTGCTCGCTCTTTGGCGTCATGCTTTCTGTTCTGTAAAAACTTAATCGGGTCTGAGGCGGTTGACGCTTGGCTCGGCGCAATAAAGGTCACCCTTACCGTATCAGTGGCCGGGTCATAAGTGAATTGCGTGCCGCCCATATACGGATCGAAGCCGCTGGCGGCCATGCACAGGAGGTCGGCGTACATGCCTTTGGTCATGGTGATCGGCGTGTTGGCGTCCACGGGGGCGCCGGCGACAGCGTAGCCGACCCAGACGGCGGCAGACACAAGGACAACGGACAGAAGGGCAACGAGAAGCTTGGTTCTGGCGAACATGGCTTGTCTCCTTAAGCAAGAGGTTGTATCAGCAAAACATGATTCGGGGTCAAAGTCAAGGTCTGTCGCGCCTTTCTTTGCGTCTTTGCGTGAGCACCTGCTTCGTGGGAAGGCCGGAGTTCCGGGGACACGCCAGAGTTCCGCGGAATTCAAGCCTGGTCAACCGGCGCAGTGCTGTCGACAATTCGTGAAGTCGAAATCAGAAGTGTACCAGTAGGTGTCGGCACCCTACTGGTGTGCGGCTCAATGCGGTAATGCCGGTTCTTGGAGATAAACGGCCGGACCCATTGGTGGTCGTCGCGATAGAATACGGTCTCCTCGGCACATTGCACGATCAAGCGGTTGAGCATTACAAGTTCTTCATGGCCAAGGTTGCGGCTGCGGTAACCAAACTTCGCGAAAGATAAGTCCGCTCGGCGCGTGTCGAGCGTGGGGTCCGGCCGGATCCGTAGTGCGAGACTCGGTGCCAGAGGAACGATCCGGTTAAGGATGCGCAGGTCGTCCGTTCTCTCGATAGCAACAGGGAAGTCGCTCGTAAAGAAGGGGCTATCGTCATAATCGTTGTGTAGAATCTCCCATTTGGAGTTACCAATGGTGGCAGTTATCCGCCTGATCGATGCGATGCCGACGGCCTGGGGGAACTTGGGGTCAACCTCGGCATCGAGGCTTACACCAACCAACTCAGCAGGGCGTGGTGGCAGTCGCCTATGAGCCTCAAGCAAGGCAGCCGAGTTTTCGACGGCGGCTTTGGGTAGTTCAGTGTTGATGCGCATGCCCGCCGGCGAACAGACAATGACCTACGCAACGAAGCCGGCGATTGTGTAGATACACTCCTTGTCGATCTCCCCCTTGATAAGCTTGTCCACAGCGACGTTGTATTTCGGCTCAATCGTCTTCAAAAAATCCTCAACCACTCGATCTTCCCGAAGAAAGGCGTTCGTGCTCCCATCCATAATTCTACAGACCGCCTGCGAGTCTGACGTAAAGGCCTTGAGGTCGGCCTTGCGAATCGCATACATGCGGTTGCCGAGAATCGGCGAATAGAATCTTCTGAGATGCCCCTGAGAGACGTAGTGGTCAAGCGGCATGTTTTCTCCATACAGCTTATTCGGATTGCTGGCCAAGGCCATATCGCCGAATATCCGGGGCGACCTCAAAGGCGTGAACAAGGGCATGTGTTTCCCCCCCGGAGGAATAGCCTTCTCTGAGGAAGTAATGGTCTAATTCGAGCAGAAGAATCGGTAGCACACTTCGACTGAATCCACGTGCATCGAGTGCGTCGGCCACGGTCTGAACGGCTATGGCCGCGCAGGATGGATCCAATACACGTGTGTCGCGCATCCTGCCTCCCCTTTGCAACCACAGCCGTGGCACCGAGTGGCCGTGCAGGTCAGCGATGTACGTGACAGGGTTGGAGAGGGTTTCGGGCGTAACGATTGGCCAAGGCCATAGATGGTAGAAGGACGTTGGAGTGCGCAGCGTCCACGGCGCCATTGTGACTTTGGTGTTCCTCTCCAACGCGTTGGTTGCTGCAAGTCGAACGAGCGAGGCTAACTCTTTACGCGTGTTTGAATGGATGATAAGCATGCGCCCATATACGAGAAGACTCGTAAGTAGTTGGCCCATGAGATCGTCGGCGCCAGTTATCGGAAACGGCTTGAAGAATGTGGAGCGAACCGCAGCTTGTTTTGGAATTGCCGGTTGGTACCAGTTGCCGGGGCTGCTAAGTTCCATAAGGAACTCTAGCCTGTGGAAGGGGTTGTAGAGATACTTACCAATCGCTCGCCTGAAAAAACCCATGTTGCACCTCGGACGGACACATCGCGGCATAGGGTAGCACGGGAAGGGCTGTTATGCAATTGGATTCCAGGCGCGGCGGTAACGCGTTGGCGGGAGGGCGACGCTACCCATATTGTTTCCGGCGGCCGGACAACAGCCGTGAGCCCTCACCCGCCGGCGACTCCCCGTATCACGGAAGCACGGTCACGCAACGGCCGACGCATACCGTTTCAGCCCCAACGGGGCTGTGGAATGCCACGGGCGGAGCGGCGCGGAATTCCGGGGGCCACATTGCCAAGTTTCTCATTGCCCTTTCCTTTGAAAAAACAAGCCTTTCTTTGCGTCTTTGCGCCTTTGCGTGAGCACCTTCTTCGTGGAATGGAGGAACGGACAACGGCACGAGCGGCGGGCCGGCCGATTTTAGCCGAATTGACGCCGGGGTTATAACGTTTATAATACAGTAAGAAGAGAGGCGGCCAACAGGGCGCATGGAATACGTATGGCGCGGTGGGTCAGGAGACCCACCGCGCAAA
>JAPLKX010000461.1 GCA_026387845.1 Candidatus Hydrogenedentota bacterium
ATGTCATCGCTCTTCCTCCATTAGCACCGTACTAGCGGTGGATCTTTTTTTCTTCCACCAACGGAGGCGCAAAGCCCGTGCCAACCCGCGCAGAGGCGCAAAAAGCGGCGCAAAAAGCGGGGACAGAGGGGCTGTTGAAAAAGTCCCTCGGTTGCTTCATGGCCGTGAAAAGCAGGGACAGACACGATTTTCAAACTGCCGAAAATCGAGTCAGTCCCTGTTTTTCGCTTATGTTTTTTTGAAGTAGACCAGGTTGTTTTACGCAAAGGGGACTTTTTCAACAGCCCCACAGACACGCTTTTCAAACTGCCAAAAAGCGAGTCAGTCCCTGCTTTTTGCGGCTTCGATGCGAGCTTCCACGTCTGCCTGTCTTGGCGTTTCCACCCCTCTCAACCCCTCCGCCCCGGCCTCGACCGGCCCGCCCCGTTTCAGTTCAGAACAGTGGGTGTTGCAGAACAGAGCGGGGGGATGTCCGCATGGGAATGCGGCCCCGCTCCGCGTCCTTTACTCAAGTAGGCGCGCAGTTCCCGGCATTTGTTTGGGCTTTTGCAAGTCGGTTCTGGTTGGCATGTTAGTTGCGTTACCCCCACCGGGAATGCGAATATCAATTGAACGCCACCGGCGCGGTACTAAAGGAGAGTCTCACATGGCAAGGTCTATTGGAATCGACCTGGGCACGACCAACTCGTGCGTGGCCGTTATGGAAGGTGGCCAGCCTACTGTCATCCCCAACTCGGAAGGCAGCCGGATCACGCCTTCGGTGGTGGCGTTCACCAAGGACGGGGAGAGGCTGGTGGGCGCGCCGGCCAAGCGCCAGGCCATCACCAACCCCACCAACACCGTCAGTTCGATCAAACGGTTCATGGGCCGTCGGTACGACGAGGTCTCCCACGAAATCCAGCTCGTGCCGTACCGCGTCACCCGTGCGCCAAATGGCGATTCACAGGTAGAGGTCCAGGGGAAGAACTACCGGCCGCCCGAAATCTCCGCCATGATCCTCCGTAAAATGAAGGAGACCGCGGAGTCGTACCTTGGCGAAACCATCACCCAGGCCGTCATCACCGTCCCTGCCTACTTCAACGATTCCCAGCGGCAGGCCACCAAGGACGCCGGAAAAATCGCGGGGCTCGAAGTCCAGCGAATCATCAATGAACCCACGGCCGCGGCGCTCGCCTACGGGCTTGATAAGAAAGTAAATGAAAAGGTGGCCGTGTTCGACCTTGGCGGCGGGACGTTCGACATCTCGATCCTGGCAATCGGCCACGACACGTTTGAAGTCCTCAGCACCAACGGCGACACGCATCTGGGTGGGGACGACTTCGACCAGCGCGTGATCGACTGGCTTGCCGAGGAGTTCAAAAAGGATCAAGGGATCGACCTGCGCAAAGACCCGATGGCACTGCAGCGGCTCAAAGAGGCCGCCGAGAAAGCCAAGATCGAACTGTCTTCGGCCATGCAGACCGATGTCAACCTGCCGTTCATCACGGCGGACGCGTCCGGGCCCAAGCACCTCAACTACCGCCTGACCCGCGCGAAGCTCGAACAACTCTGCGAAGACCTGCTCGAAAGGACCAAAGAGCCGTGCCGCCAGGCGATGAAAGACGCGAGTCTCTCCACCAACGAGATTAACGAGGTGATCCTGGTCGGCGGCATGACGCGGATGCCCATCGTCGGCGAGATCGTCAAGAATCTCTTTGGCAGGGAGCCGCACCGCGGCGTCAATCCCGATGAGGTGGTTGCGGTCGGCGCGGCCATCCAGGCGGGGGTCCTTACGGGCGAGGTCAAGGACGTTCTGCTGCTGGACGTGACGCCGCTCTCGCTGGGGATCGAGACGCTCGGCGGCATCTTTACGAAGCTGATCGAGCGCAACACCACCATCCCCGTCAGCAAACGGCAGATCTTCTCGACAGCCACGGACAGCCAGACCGCCGTGACCATTCACGTCCTCCAGGGCGAGCGCGAGTTCGCCAAAGACAACAGAAGCCTGGGCCAGTTCAACCTCGAAGGCCTCATGCCGGCCCCGCGCGGGATTCCCCAGATCGAAGTCGCGTTTGACATCGACGCCAACGGGATCGTGCATGTGTCGGCCAAAGACCTCGCCACCAATCGCGAGCAGAAAATCCGAATCGAGGCCTCGAGCGGGTTGAATGAATCCGAAATCGACCGGATGGTCAAAGACGCGCAGGCCCACTCGCAGGAAGACGAGCAGAGGAAACGGGCCGTCGAGATGAGAAATAACGCCGACGCGCTCCTCTATACGACCGAGCGGACGTTGCGCGAGCACGGCGACAAGATCAGCCCGCAGGACCGCTCTTCCGTCGAAGGCGCGCTCGACCGGTTGCGCGATGCGCTCAAAGGCGACGACACCGCCGCTATAGAAACCGCCATGAGAGAGGTCACTTCCGAAACCCACAAGCTGGCCGAGGCGATGTACGCGGCCGCCGGAGCCCACGCAGGATCTGCCGGCGGCAGCGAAGAGCCTCAGGGCGGGCCCGGCCCCGGCGGCACCGTCGACGCCGATTTCACCGTCGACGACGACAACAAGTAACTATCCGGAAATGGTGAGCGCGCATGCCGGCTGTGGTGAAAAACTTTTACGAGATACTCGGGGTGTCGCAGAAAGCGACCCCCCAGGAAATGCGCGCCGCATACCTCAAGCTTGCCCACAAGTACCACCCCGATAAAACCGGCGGCGACAAGGCCGCCGAGGAAAAACTCAAGGCCATCAACGAGGCCTACGACACGCTCAAAAACCCCGAGAAACGCAAGCAGTACGATCAGGAACTTCAGGGGCGGCGCGAATTCAGGTTCGAACGTGGGTTTGAAGGGGCTCAAGGGTTTGGCGGGGGCGCGGGCGGTTTCCGCGCCGAAGATTTCGGGGGGGCCGGCTTCGGCGGGTTTGAAGACCTTTTTGGTTCCATATTGGGCGGGCTTGGCGGCCGGGCCCGCCGTGCCGGACCCGAACCCGGCAACGACGTCGAGGTCGGCCTCACAGTAACGTTGCGGGAAGCCGCGCTCGGCGGGTCAAAACGAATCCGCGTGCCACGGCGCGATACCTGCAAGACGTGCGGCGGCTCCGGCTCCGCGCCGGGAACTCGCCCGCAAACCTGCCCCACCTGCGGCGGCAGCGGAATGATCCAGCGCTCGCAAGGCGCTGCGTTCAGCATTGGCCAACCATGCCCGAGGTGCGGCGGCGCCGGCTCTATCATCCCCAACCCTTGCCCGACATGCCACGGCGCCGGCTCCGTTCAAACCGAGCGCGACCTGACCGTGGCCATCCCCGCCGGAATCGAATCAGGCGCGCGGCTCCGTCTCGCCGGCGAGGGCGAACCCGGTGATCGCGGCGGGCCGCGCGGCGACCTCTACGTCCAGATCAATGTCGCGCCTGATGATTTCTTCACCCGCGAGGACAGCGACGTCAAATGCGAGGCGACGGTACCGCTGTCTGTGGCTGTTCTTGGCGGCGCCGTCACCGTCCCCACGCTCACGGGCACCGCACAACTCAAAATCCCGCCCGGCACACAAACCGGAGCCGTCCTCCGCATGAGGGGTCTTGGCGCCGCCAAAATGCACGCCCGAGGCCGGGGCAGCCAACTCGTTCAAATCAAAATCGAAGTCCCATCAAGACTTTCAACCGCCGATCAGGAAGCTGTGAAGCGAATGAGCGTTGAAACCAACCCCGCTTACTACCCCCAATACCAGCAATACCTCCAACGCCTCCGCCAGCGGTAACGCATTGATTGGGAAAAACCAGAGGAATGAGGGGCAGACCGCGGATATCTCGGCCCTGATTTGTCCGTGAACCTCGTTAGGTTTCTTGGCTGTCCAAATCGCGCAGCAGTTTCTGTATTCTCGGCCGCAAGGGCGGGAGTTCTTCTTCTACGACCGTCCACACAATAGCCAAGTCTACTCCAAAGTATTGGTGAATGAGCTTGTCCCGCATACCAGCCATCCGCTTCCAAGGAACATCTGGCGCAAGGCGCCGCACAATCTCCGGCACCTGTTTGGCAGCCTCTCCAAGCTCTTCCAGGCATCGTACTACAGCCTTCGAAGTTTTTCGGTCTTGCAGGAACTTCTCCAGAGACATATGTTTAGTAAACTCAGCAGCCTCGTCTATGGAAGTCAGAACATCCTGCAAGTAGTCGCGGGAATCACGCGTCATAACATAGTGACCTCTTTGAGGATGTGTTGGCCAATATGGGGTTTCAGTGCAGCCTTGGTGACGAGGTCGACGGGTGCGCCGAGCCAGTGGGCGAGTTTTTCTTCGAGTTCGAGAAATTTGAAAAAACCGATGGGCTTGTCGAATTCGACGAGGATGTCGATATCGCTGCCGGCGGTGGCTTCTCCGCGCACGTATGAGCCGAATATGCCGATGGCGGCGACGCCATAGTCGCGGGCCATTTCGTCGCGGTGTTCGCGGAGGATGTCTTTAAGCTGTTCGAGAGTCGGCGGCACGGTTCTTCACCTCGGGTAGTGTCTGCTCAAGTTTAGCACAGGAGGCGACGGGGACGGCAATTAGGGCGGGGGCGAAAAAGGGAAGAAAGAGTGGACACTGTGGACATTGTGGACGGCGTGGACGTAATGGACGATTGTGTAGCACAACCGCTCAGAAAAGAGGGAGAGACTGCCGGCTTTTCTTGGTGAGGTTTGTGAAAAACGGCAGTCTCTCTAGTTCCTACATTTTCCCCAGCCTGATGACGATGGGAATGTCATTGTCGTCGTCGTCGTACTTGTACGAGTTGGCATCGTCCAGATGGAGCAGCCATTTATCGGGCGCGATCTGCTCGAGGATTGATCCGTCGTCCAACCCGAGTTTCTCATCGGCATCCTGGAAAGCGACTTTGGCGGCTTCGTTGTCCTCGGAGGTAGCTGATCAGCCCGTCGCCAACCGCCGACTGCCAGCTCGCATGAAACACCAACGACCACCAGCTCGCGCCTATCTCGTTCAAGATGCTCATGGCTTGTCCTTTCGGTTCCCGCGTGGCGGCCGCTTCGAGCGGAGATCGTCCAGAAGCCCTTCAAGGGCCGAAAGCTCCTCGTCCGTCGGCGCCGACGTCTCAAACAGGCTCGCCACCATCGCCACGCCCGATCCACCAAACACCCGCTGGCGCAAATCACGCATGATCTTCCGGTACATCGGCTCGGGCGCGCGCGTCGGACGGTATATGAACGCTTTCCCCACGTCACCCTTCCGTTTCGCCACCAGACCCTTCGCCTCGAGCCGTTTCAGCAGCGTCGCCATCGCTCCGTGCGTCATCGGACGGTATTTCCCCATCGCCTCACGAACCTCCCGAGCCGTCGCCTCCGCCTTCTGCCAAAGACACGCCAATACCTCCAACTCCGCATCCGGAAGCTCCCGGCCTCGAATGTCCTTTCCCTTGCCCACGATTCATCTTCCTGTAAAAGTATCAACCCATTTCCCAGTATATACGCCCGTATCTTTTCTGTCAAGAAAAAAATACAACCGTATCTCTGCTGTTTGGAGTTGTCCGTGTTTGTCCGTGTTCGTCCGTGCTCGTCCGTGTGGAGCATTTCCATGCCCCCTGATGCAACGCTCTCAAATAATTCTGTCAATCCTGTTATCCTGTCTAAAATCAATCCCCAAATGTACGCCCGTTCCGCCGCGCCTCGTACGCCTTGCTGGTGCATAAAACCTGCACCGCCCTCGGCAGCATCCGCGTCACAACTTCCCCGCCCGAAACCACCACCGCCTTCTCGCCATACAACTCGCGCAGCGCCCGGCCCTCCAGTTCCCCCAGCCCCACAACCACCACCCCCATATGCGCCTCGTCATCTTCATTCACCAAAACAATCAGCCAATCCTCGCCGCTCTTCCGCCCTGTGTACGCCACGCTTTTCCCACCGCCATCATCCGGCATCTCAACAAGCTGGACGCCCACGCCCGGCGCCTCCGGCGCCGTCAAGAACGGCTGAAGCGCCGCCAGTTCCGCCGTCAGCGCGTAAAGGCTCTGGCGGAACTCGGCCGATTTCGCAAACCGCCCGCCCCAATACAAAATCCCACGCGCGCCGTGCGCGATCGCGTCGTACGCCATCAGCCGCGACTCCGCAAACGTCGGATACGCCGTCTCCTTCGCCCCGTAATACTCGCCCAACTCGTTCCACGAAAAAGCCTGCAAGACCATCCACACCGGTTTCCTGAGGCCCACCTGTTTCCATCGCTCGGCGCTTTCGCCGATCCGCGCGGGATTGCTCTTGCCGGCCTTGATCGGGTAGATGTCGCACCCCGTGATGTCGACAAACTCCAGGTACTGGCGCACATATGCAACGTCGCTCTTCTCCGCCTCGTTGATCCACACGGGGTGTGCCCCGCCATCGATCTCGCGGATCATCGCCGCCGCCGCACGCAGGTTCGGCATAATCTCGGCGGCCCGCTGTTCCGCGTACGCGACTGCCTCCGGTGTCTGTTTCCACCACGCCCCCGACTCTTTGTGCACGCCCATTGTTTTGTACAGGCCGCTGAACGCGGTGAAATTCCAAACCACCTCGTCCGGCCCTTCCCACACGGCCAGCGCCGGGTGTCCCGCCATTTTGGTTACCTGCTCGCGCAACTCCTCCGTGGCGCCGTTGTCCAGCGGCAGAGGAACCACCCCCTGCAGCCCCGCCGCCTGCGCCCGATCAAGGTCCGCGGCGCTGTGACAATGCACCAGGTTCACGCCGGCCTCGGCCATCTCGCGTAACCCCGCCTCGTCTTCGGGCATGTCATAAAAGCCGATCGGGAAGAAGCGCTCGTCGCCACGCCGCAGATACCCGTCAAACCCTTCCCCCGCCGCCAACCCGCTGATCTGCAACAAAACCACCAAACATAAAAACCTCCCCATCCTGTTCATCCTCCATCCGTCCGATCCGTCCGATCCGTCCGATCCCATCCGCGCCAATCAAGTGCCCGATCGACTCCGCCAGTATAGGTTTTGCGGCAAACCGGCACAACCGCGACCAACCATTGATCGAAGCCGCGCCGCTCGATATCCTGTCCGCGCCCTACAGCATCAACCAAAGAGAGGGAACAGTCATGAAAGCGTTTCAGGCGTGCGTGGCCGGGCTTGTTTTCTTGTTTGCGCTTAGTGTGATGGCGGAATCGCGCACGGTTTGGCTGGACCAACTCGATCTCGGCCAGATGCGGCAGGGATGGGGAAAACCCGTCGCGAACCACTCGGTTGTCAGCATGCCGTTGCGCCTTAACGGGACCACCTACGAACGCGGCGTCGGCTCACACGCGCCGGGCGGGTTCCACGTCATCCTCGATGGCAACGCGGAAAGGTTCCAGGCTGTCGTCGGCATTGATGATGAAACCGTCGGCAGGGGCAGCGCTACGGTCAAGATTTACAGCGACAAAGGCGGGCTGCTGTTTGACAGCGGGGTGCTGAAACCCAATCAGCCTCCGCAACAAATCGACGCCGACATCCGCGGCGTCAACCGCATCGCGGTTATTGTCGGCGCCGCGGATAACGGCAATGCCTATGATCATCTCGATTGGGCTGACGCCCGCTTTATCGTTGCAGGCGCCGATCCGCAACTGGTCTCGGCCCCGCCCGAAGAAAAGGTCATTCTCACGCCCAAGCCGGCCAGGACGCCTCGCATCAACGGGCCGCGCCTCTACGGCGTGCGGCCGGGCTCGCCGTTCCTCTTTCGCATCCCTGCAACCGGCGAGCGGCCGATCCAGTTCTCCGTCCAATCACTCCCGGAAGGACTGAAGCTGGACTCGGACACCGCCATCATCTCCGGCACGATTGCGGACCTCACTCCCAAGGCTTACGAAACCACACTGATAGCGCAAAACGCCCTCGGGAAAGCTGAGCGCCCGTTCCGGATCGTTGTCGGCGACACGCTGGCGCTCACGCCGCCCATGGGTTGGAACCATTGGTACGCCCATTACCATAACGTCACCGATAAGATGATGCGGGAAAGCGCCGACATCATGGTATCGACCGGGATGGCCGACGTGGGCTACGCGTATGTCAACATCGATGATTGCTGGATGAACACCGCCAAGCACGCCGACCCGCTGCGCGTCGGGCCGTTCCGCGATGAAAACGGCGAGATCCTTCCCAACAAACATTTCCCCGACATGAAAGCCCTCACGGACTACGTCCACTCCAAGGGGCTCAAAGCGGGCCTGTACACCTCGCCCGGCCCAACCACCTGCGCGGGCTTCGCCGGCTCGTACCAGCATGAGGAACAGGACGCGGAAACGTTCGCGCGCTGGGGGTTCGATTTTCTCAAATATGATTGGTGCTCGTACGGCCAGATTGCCAAAGGCGAGAGCCTCGAAGAGTTCAAGAAACCGTATATCCTGATGGGCGGCATCCTCGAGCGGCTCGACCGCGATATCGTGCTCAACCTCTGCCAGTACGGGATGGGTGAAGTCTGGAAGTGGGGGAGCGAAGTCGGCGGCCACTGCTGGCGAACGGCGGGCGATCTCGGGTTCGAACTGACGCAGTACCACGACGTCGCATCCCGCAACGCCGAACACTGGCCGCACGCCCATCCCGGCGCCTGGAACGACCCCGATTACCTCCTCATCGGCGCCGTCGGCGACGCCGCAACCCTCTCAAAACCGATCCCGTGCCCGCTCACGCCCAACGAGCAATACTCGTACATGTCGCTGTGGTGCTTGATGGCCTCGCCGCTCTTCTACAGCGGCGACATGCCGAGCCTCGACGAGTTCACCCTCAACGTTCTCTGCAACCCCGAAGTCATCGACATCGATCAAGACCCGCTCGGCAAGCAGGGCTACTGCGTCGCCAAACACGGCGACGCCGAGATCTGGCGCAAGGAACTCGAAGGGGGCGATGTCGCGATCGGGATGTTCAACCGCGGCGAATTCGAATCCCCCGTCACGCTCAATTGGACAGACGCGTCCCTGAACGGCAAACAACTATTGCGCGACCTCTGGCGCCAAACCGACCTCGGCATCTTCGACACCGAATTCACCGCGCCCATCCCCCGCCACGGCGTAATGCTCCTCGGTGCAACGCCTGAGTAGGCGCCGGCTTCCAGCGGAGGCGCGCAAAGCCTTTCCGACCACCGGGCCATGTCGTTCGGCGATGCTTACGGCACCCACATCAAAGAACTGCGGCTCGAGGCCCGCGCCGTGTTCGTACTCGACGAGGAGAAGGTAATTCATTACGTCAAGTACGTCAAAGAGATCACGGACTCGCCGGACTACGACGCCGCACTCAACGCCGTGAAGTCGCTCCTAGCTTGACACTATGAACTAATACCACGCTGGCTCGAAAAGAATCTTTCCGTCGACGATGCCGTATATGAGCTTCTCGCTTTTATCTATCAGGTTCGCGCTCTCGAGCTTGATTCGTTTCTCTTCCTGCTGAGATTTCATGTTGTAAACGGCCACGTACTGTTCTGGCACACTAGTAGCGGCATCACGACCGCGGAGGGGAAGATACGCGTATAAGATGCGGTCAGCGTCAATCAAGAACGGACCGGCGGTTATGAACCTTTCTTCGGGGACCGGTGCCAGTTTATGTATTTGCTTGTCAGCGATCGTAATAAGATTGACTGAGCACTCGGTGAGATATCGCGGTCCGTTCAACCTGTCCAGCACTTCCTGCATCTGTTTCGGGTCGTTTGGATCGATTTCTCCGGATGCCAATTTGGCATCCAATTCACCCGAAAACTTCTTCTTTTCCTCCGGGCTATAACCGGGTGCATAGCCGGTGCGCGTGGTCATTCCAAGCAAAATACCGGTCCCATCGCCAGTCCAGCTCATTCCGCGAATGAAACTGGCCTCGTCTTTCGGCACAAGAACGGTATCCTCTTTCTTGGCCAAGTCCAGCAAATGAAGACATTCCTCTTTCATGAAAGCGAAATACTTGCCATCGGGCGACAGGGCGAATTTGTCCTTCTCCTCAGTAAAGAAATTGTCCCCTTCACAAAGCTTTTCCATCTGGCGCGTCGTCAGATTCAAGCGGCCGATTGCGCGCCGCCACGTCCCGGCATCCGAATCGTCGTCCGAAACAACAAGCAACACCTCGTCCGGGTTCAGCCACGCCATGCCTGCCACGCTTAGCTCAAGGTTCGGCACTAATACTTCATCCTGGCCGCTGGCGAAGTCGTGGCGCCGAATTGCCTCGCCGCGTTCATCGTAGTAGACGCAGGCGTTGCCCGTGTCAGCCCACGCCATCTTCGAAGGATTGTCAGTCGGCCCAGGGGCGGAAATGGGTAACTTCTGAGACCCCTTGACTTCGCCGTCAAACGTAATCGTTCGAAACAGATACTCGCCTCGCGAGTACCCGGCGGTGCGAAATGTCTTCGCGGAACTATCCACGCCAATGATGCATTCAATGGCATCCACCGATGGCGGACCGATTTTCTTCTCTTTGCTCAAGTCGAAGATTTCTACTTGCGGCGGTTTCGCGCCAAACAACGACGTGGCAGCGCCTACAACATCCAGAACGGTACCGAAGACCTTTTCGGCGGCCGTGCCATAACGCTCGATGGGCGCGTCCTTCTGCTTGTCCCACCTCGGGTCAAAAACACATACCACCCGGCTGCTTCCTGGAAGGAGAAGAACCTGGCCAACGAACTCCTGCGGAAGCTTTATCATCTGCCCGCTTGGAACATCACACGTAAACATCGTTGCGGCGTTTTGCCTATAGTCTGCCGCCCACGCCGGCTTAATGGCGAGCTGGTTGTTCTTCAGGAAGAACATGCTTTGTGCCGACATGGTATCCACAGACATCACCTCTTTACGCTCAACAACCGAATAGGCCTTGATACGCCCGCGAAACGAGACTGAATACGCAAGCAGCGTGCTGTCGGGACTCCAGCAGAGATTCGTCACGATATCCTCACCCCGGACCGACACGGGAAAGACTTCTTTGCTGTCCAGGTTGACAACCATCACCGGCTGTTCGGCATAGGTGTCAAAGAAGGCCAGCCACCGGCCATCCGGCGAAACTCTACATACTTCGGCATAGTCCGCCTCAGACAACTTTTCCACCTGCCCGCTGCCTGCGTCGATCAGCATGATGCCCGTGCCTAATGCGGCAACAGCCCTGTTGTCTTTTGCCCATCCGAGCCAATGTGCGGTCACATCGCCCGTAAGCAGAGGCGTTCTTTGTAACGTCGTAACGTCGTAGGAACAAACGTCCCCTCCGTATCCGGCGCAGTAGAGAAGCGTCTTGCCATTGGGCGACATACTGCGGGCAATCGCAGCGGCCCCCAGGTCACACCTATAGAATTGAAGGCCCGGCAACGCCTTCTCTTCAAGCACCTCACCCTCGTAAGAAATCGTGCGCAAGGTCCCATCGGAGGGTTCGTTGCCACTCGTACGTAGTGTGTAGAAGACTCTTCTTGCACCATTGAGGCCAATGAGGTCATCCGCGTTCTCTTTATCATTAAAACGCGGCACGTCGACCGTGGCCCCCGTTTCCAGGTCGATGATGCGATAGAAGGCCTGGTCCGCTGAGGCAGACACTGCACAGAAGAGAAAACCGATCAGAATCGTTCGAAAGTACCGCATCTTTCCCCCTCCTCTACACGGTCACTAAACCTGTACTATACACCTCCGCCGCGCGTATTCTCCAGCATCAGCGACGCTGTATCGCGATATAGTTTCTGCTGCCCCCTCATCGCGGTTAACAGGCTCTTGACACGGTCTGCCTGGTTCGCGTCGGCTGCAAGATCGTTCATCTCGTAGGGGTCGTCTTTCAGGTTGAACAACTGCGTCTTATCGACCTTCGGGTATCGGATG
>JAPLKX010000175.1 GCA_026387845.1 Candidatus Hydrogenedentota bacterium
TCATGAAGGTGTACCACGCGAACCTGGGGATGGGGCGGCGGCTGGTGGTGGGGCGGCCGGGAGAACTGATGGGCTCGGTCCATGTGCCCAAGGATCGGCTGATGATTGGGACGCTGTGCAGCGTGAGCATCAACGGGGTATTTCAGCGGGCATGCGTGCCGACGCGGTCGAGGTTTGGGGGGCTGCTGCAAATCGAGAACGGCCAGCCAAAACGGTTTACGCAGATCATCAACTACGACGGCACGTCGCTGGACCCGCTCGAGATTTTCATCCGCGGCCACATGACCAGCGTTTCCCAGGCGGCACAGACCGGCTCGGGCATCATCGGTGCAAGTTTTCGCGAGGTGCCGACGGTGGCGCTGCCGGAAGTGCGGCGGCTATCGCGTCTTTGCGAGAAAGTGGGGCTGGGCGGCCTGATGGCGGTTGGTTTGCCGAACCAGCCGCTGCTCGATATCCCCGTGGCGCAAGGCTGCGTGGGCCTGATCGTATGCGGCGGGCTCAACCCCATCGCGGCAGTCGTCGAAAGCGGCATCGGCACCACGAGCGCCGCCATGCACAGCCTCTGCGATTTCTCCGACCTCACCGACTACGCCACGCTCCAGGATTACGCCCGCGAGTTTGCCGGGGCGAGAAGGAGCAAGGCGTAAGACTGAACCGCCTGAGACCATTGGGACCATTGGGACAATTGGGACTGCTGAGACTGCTGCAAGCTTCTCATAATGAGCAACCGAAATCCGAAATCCTTAATTCCCCGTAGTCCCAATCGTCTCAATGGTCCCAATGGTCCCAGCATCCCAAGAGCCTTGCCCGATTCAAAAAAAAGCGGCCGGACGCTTGGGGAGGACGTCCGGCCTGAGGGAGGGGAAGGGGGCTGATTGGGGAATCACCGCCTTCCTCTGAGATGGTAACCCGAGAATCTTCTCGGATTTTACCGGCCAGGATTTCCATGGCGAGCGGGTCGAGCACGAGGCGCTGGATGACCCGTTTCAGGGGCCGCGCGCCGTATGCTGGGTCGTAACCCTGCTCGGCAAGGAATTCTCTGGCGTTGTCATTCAACTCTATCGCAATATGTTTCTCGGCGAGCCGCTTGGCCACGCGCCGCATCTGGACGTCGACGATCCGCCGGATATGGCCGCGGGTCAGCGGGTGGAACACCACGATGTCGTCGACGCGGTTGAGAAACTCGGGCCGGAAATGGGCGCGCAACGCGCGCATCACGGTTTCCGAATCGGGCTGCGCTGACGCCTCACCGGCGCCCCGTTGAAACAATTCGCCGCCGAGATTGGACGTCATGATGACGACGGCGTTCTTGAAGTCTACCGTACGTCCCTGCCCATCCGTCAGCCGCCCGTCGTCGAGCAGTTGGAGAAGAATGTTAAAGACATCAGGATGAGCCTTCTCAATCTCGTCGAGAAGTATAACGCTGTAGGGGCGCCGTCGGATGACCTCCGTGAGTTGACCGCCTTCTTCGTAACCGACGTAGCCGGGGGGCGCCCCGATCAGCCGGGCCACCGAATGTCTTTCCATGTACTCGGACATGTCCAGCCGGACCATCGCATTTTCGTCATCGAACAGGACCTCCGCCAGCGCCCGGGCCAGTTCCGTTTTGCCGACGCCGGTCGGCCCGAGGAAAATAAACGAGCCAATGGGCCGGTTGGGTTCTTTGAGGCCGGCCCGCGCCCTGCGCACCGCGTCCGAAACCACCCGGATGCCTTCTTCCTGACCGATAACGCGCTCGCCAAGCCGTTCTTCCAGCTTGAGCAGTTTGCCCATCTCGCCTTCCATCATTTTGTCGACGGGTATGCCGGTCCAGCTCGAAACGATCTTGGCCACGCGTTCTTCAGTGACTTCTTCGGTGAGAAAGCTGCCGGCCTTCTGAACTTCGGCGAGCTTCTGGTTTTGTTCCTGGACTTTCTTCTGGAGATCCCCGATGGTACCGTACCGGATTTGGGCGACTTTGGCGAGGTCGCCGTTTCGTTCGGCGATTTCTTCCTGCCTCCTGGCCTCTTCGATCTCACTGTTGAGGCGGCGGAGGGTTTCGATGACTTCCTTTTCGGCCTGCCACTGCGATTTTTTGCCGGCGACTTCTTCGCGGAGGTCGGCGATTTCTTTTTCCATATCGCCGACTTTTTCCCGGGCGTCCTTGCCTTTCTCTTTGCGCAGGGCGAGAAGCTCGATCTCGAGCTGGCGGATGCGCCGGTCGAGGATGTCGATTTCGTAGGCCATCGAATCGATCTCGATCCGCAGGCGCGACGCCGCTT
>JAPLKX010000156.1 GCA_026387845.1 Candidatus Hydrogenedentota bacterium
TCGAGCGAGAACGGGCGCATCTACAGCGACTTACCCGTCCAGATATACGACTGGGATAAGGACGGCCGGAATGAGGTGCTGTATGTCCGGCAAGCCGTTTATGCCGATCCGCCCTACGACGGAAAATCGGTCCGGGAACGCGCATCACGATACGAGGGACAAGCACGCATGGTCGTGCTGGATGGACAAACGGGAAAGGAAAAGGATGCGTTTGACTTGCCCGCGCCGGCTGATGATTGCTTCGTGTTCGCCGACCTGACCGGGACCGGGCGCCGGCAGGACCTGGTTGTGAAGGACCGCTACTGGAACATGTGGGGAGCGGACCATCAAGGACAAGTGTTGTGGCATTGGGAGGGATCCACCGGCCATTTCCCTGCCATTGCCGACGTGGATGGCGACGGAAAAGACGAGGTATTTGTTGGATTCGCCCTCATCGACCACGACGGGAAAGTGTTGTTTCAAAAGGATGCCGCGGGCGCGCATCAGGATGCTGCCTACATCGTGCGCACGCCGGGCGAACCGGGCGGTCCCGGCAACACTTGGCGCCTGCTCTTTGGGAACAGCGGAATCCATTGCCTCGCCGTTGACGGAACGGAATTGTGGTCCCATCCCCTGGGCGAAGCGCAGCATGTGGTTGCCGGGCGTTTCCGGGCGGATTCCCCCCTGCAGTTCGCCGTTGTAGACCGTACCCCGGCGCCCCATCAACGAGACGAAAACGCGTGGGCCATACTCTATATGTATGATCTCGACGGCAAGGAGATCTGGCAGGCTCAACAGGAAAAAGGCGCCTGGGCGATCGCCATTGTGCCGGTAGACTGGTTTGGCCCCGGCGAGCCCCTGGGTGTCATGGTATACGGACACGGAAAAGGCCGGCCAGCCGTCATCTATGATGGGACCGGCAAAATTGTCGACGTTTTCCCGATGGTTTTCGCAACGGCACAAAACGAGAAGGACCGCCAGAGCGATTTCTACGGGTTGGTGGCTAACGTCTGGGGCGATGGTCGCGACGAGGTGATTCTTTTCGGCGCTCGCGGCGCATGTATTTATGCAAACTCCCGCCCTCTCGAGGTCTCAACCCAGTACAACGAAACCCTCTACCCTGGCATGTGATAAAGGATGTCGGGAGCCGCAACCGTCACTCGAAGTGGATTCGCCATACAGCCGGGGCCGCTCGTACGGGAACTGACATCCGCCATGCCCCGTTGGCACTGCGTTGAGGGAACGCCGGCTGGCCGTCCACCTCACACTCGGCAATCTTCTTACCGGCATCTGCGAAGAAGAGTGCGCCTTCCTCGCCGGCTGGCCTGTCTAATTCTCCGCTGAGCGTGTTGTCATTTGCCTGCCACGTGACGTTGCGGAGTTCCGCTCCGCAACTCTGGTGGGACCCCGTCCCCACAATCCACGGATGGGGGCGATTCGGGCGGAGGCACAGGAGTTTCGCACCCGGACCGAAGAAGGCGATATCCAGCACATCGGCCGCATCGCCCACGCTCAGATCCTGGACGTCTCCCGGGTGCTCGTAGCCTCGAGGGTTTCCGCGTTTGGCCGGCACGGCCCCGAGGAACTGGCCTGACCAGAACTCGAACGCCCAATAAGGTTGTCCTTTCGCCAGGTTCAGTCGGTCGAACGGAATCTGAAACCGGCTTATGCCGGGGTTCTCGTTGCTGAGCGTGTTTTCGTAGGAGAAAACGCCGACGAGATCCCATTCGTCCCAGTCCGTTTTGACGTGAGCGCGCCAAACGGACCCCGGCGGGTATTCCTTATTCTGGTTTGGTTCTTCGGCGCCGTCGGCGGCTGTTGATGAGTATCCGTACTCGGCCGGCCCGAGGATGGGCTCAAAGAGGTCCACCGGTTCCGCCGTGACGCCCAACGGCGGCAAGGTTGCCGTGAGAATCCGCCAGCGATCTTCCGGGAGGGAGACCAGCGTGTCGGAGATATCGATCTGGCCGCCGGCGAGAAATGCGATCGTGGCGCGCAGCCGGGCGTCCTCGATGTTTCCGGGCAGCCCCACGCACAGGCACGACGGCTGGAGGATTCCCCATCGCCGGTTCTTGAACAGGTGACAAGCTACGGTCTGATAATTGGTCTCCTGGAAACCGGTCCCAATAAACCCCGTGTTTCCGGTATCGCTGCACGTATACAACAGGGGCCAGTGGCCTGTTCCCGGCATCTCGGGTCCGCCGCAGTTGAGCAACAGGGCGTCGGGCATGGCCTCGCGAATAATGTTCGCGCCGATCCTGGCGGCTTCCGTGCCCGCCCCCGTGACCACCCGCGCATCATGCCGCCGTTTAGCCCGCCCGTCCGACGCGCAACCGATGAAGTCGGATTTCAGGTACCGGACGCCCCGCGCGTACAGGCCGGCCATCTTCTCTCGCAGATACTGCTGGGCGCCGGGGTGGCTCAAGTCCAGGATATACACCTTGCCGTGAGGTATCCAAAACCATTCCGAGTGGACCACGGGTTGGCCGTCTTTGTCTTGGATGAGCCACTCCGGATGCTCTTTTGCGACGGGATCGAACTCGCTGATGCTGAACGGCGCACACCACACGCCCAGTTTGAATCCGTATTCGCCCAGCCGTTCCGACAACCACGCGAGCCCATGTGGGAACTGGTCGTTCTCCCTGTACGTGCTGGGCAGTTGACCGGTCTGCCAACCGAGGTCAAGTTCGAGAA
>JAPLKX010000176.1 GCA_026387845.1 Candidatus Hydrogenedentota bacterium
CGGCACGACTTCACGGTGTTCGGCTGGTACCGGATCGCGCTGGCGCTGGTCGTGATCGGCTACTTCTTCCTGTTATAAGCCGGCGCATCGGGACGGCCGAATATTCCGTATTAGGCGCCTGTTAACGATGGGAAATGAGGAGGTTCCAAAATGGGTTGCTGCCTGGGCATATTGGCGCTGGTTTTCCCCCGCGCGACGCTCGCGATCATGTGGCTCGTTGGTTATACGTCGACGGCGTTTGAGACTTTCCTGTGGCCGCTGCTCGGGTTTATATTCCTGCCTTACACAACCTGCGCCTATGCCATCGCCATGAACGAATTGGGCGGCACCCAGGGTCTCGGGCTCGTGCTGGTGGTATTTGGCGTGCTGCTCTACCTTGGCACGCACGGCGGCAGCGCCCGATCCGGCGGCCGGTACCGGCGCAGGGTTGTGGATTGACACCAGCCCGTGCAGGCGGGACGCCCGCACCACAAGTAAAGGTCAATGCGAAAAGTGGTCATGAGGCTTTGCCTCCCCGTAAACGATGAAAATACAAAAAGCGGGGACAGGCACGCTTTCTTCAAACTGCCGAAGAAAGCGAGCCAGTCCCCGTTTTTTGCTCGTTTTTCGTTTGTGGGCCGATGATGGGTTTTAGCCAGACGAAGATTTGTTCGATCGCGGCGGGGGCCGCGTCGAGCAGGTCGGTGCCGTGTGCGGTTCCGGCGTATTCGCGCAGTTCGCAATGCCCTGGCGCGACCTGTTTGAGTGTGCTGCACGAGGCGGCGGAATAGGAATCGCCCGTGGACGTCATCAGCAGGACGGGGCGTTCGCCCAGCTCGACAAGTTTGGCGCGGGTCGTGACGCCTTTGTAGTCAAGTCCGGGCGAAATCATGACAATGGCGGGGACGCCGGGGGTCTTTACCGCATAGTTGAGTGCGAGGTTTGCGCCGATGCTGGCGCCGACAATGGCGGTGTTTGTGGGATCGGCGCCGCTGTTGATGAGGAACGTTCTGGCGGCGTCGATGTCGTTTAGCGCGCCAAGCCAGTCTTCGGTGGTGAAATTCCGATACGTGATTTGGCTCCGGTTTTGGGAGGTGCTTTGCCCGTGGCCGCGGATGTCGAACGCTAGGACGCTGTAGCCGGCCTGTTGGGCCTTGAGCGCGAAATGGTCCCAGGCCAGGCGGGTCGAGCCGAGGGCATGGACCAGCACGAGGCCCGGCGCGCCGGGTCCGGCGGGGTAGAGGGTCGCGGCCATGGAGACGCCGTCGGCGGTTGTGATCGAGACGTCGCGGCGGGTTTGGGCGGGGCCGGCGGATTTGTGGCAGGAAAACAGACCGAAGGCCAGCAACACCACACAAAGGACAAAGGACAAAGGACAAAGGATGAAGGGCAAAGGACGAAGGATGAAGGATGAAGGATGAAGGATGAAAAGAACCCACACTGAGGGACGAAGGAAGGTTGGCGTAATTGAGGTTATGATCGGTCCCGCTTGTCTCGGCAATTGCAAGCAACTTCCGGCGAAAGACCCGAGGGGTTGATGGACCGCAGCAGGGAGTCCGGACCGTGTATGAACACGGGATTGTGTCCCCGGGGCTTGGACGCCCCGGGGAAACGGTGTGGTAACCATACGCGGCATTTTAGCCGAGATTGAAAAGGCTCTCCAGCTTCATGGCCAGCGAGACGTCACCCTGGATCTTGAGTTTGCCGGTGAGGAATGCTGTGGTCCCGTTCAATTTGCCGTTCATCATGTCCAGCCAATCGGCAGAGGCCGCGGTCAGGACGATGGTAGGGCTGTCGGCCATGCCTTGAGCGACCTTGGAGTCGCCGTTGGCGATTTTGACGAACCAGTTTCCGCCGCCATCGCCGGTGGCGACGAACTGGTATGTGGCGTTCATGCCGGCCGTTTTCTTTGGGTCGATTTGCAGGTTATTGAAGAAATCCTGAAGTGATTCCGCCATGACATATCCTCCGAGTTTAGAAGCTGGCTTAAATTCGGGCGACCTACTACCAGAATGGACCGCCCATTGCCCAGGTACAAAACACGCGAAGAACAATCTAGCACACAGCGGGGCGGGTGTCAAAGAGGGTATGCAGACAAATGACAAAGGACAAAAGATGAAGGATGAAAAGAGACCGGGGAAGTTGGCAAGGGACGAAAGGGACATAAAAGACGAAAATGTTTGAGGGGGTTCAGGTCGAGCGGGTAAGAGGTTTGGACTCGCAGGGCGTCAGGAGGGGAGAGCGACGCGGTAGATCTGGACGTCGCCGCGGGAGAATACTTGTTGGAGCCAGGGGTGGTCGGCGGGGTAGAACCCCTCGGGGCGCTTTTCGAGCGGGCCTAAAATGATGTATCGGATGGCATATTGGCGTGCAAATGATAGCTTGAATGGTTCGTCGCCGCGTGTGCCGTAGAACCGTTCTGCGAGGGCCCGTTTTTCGGAGGCGTTGGGCGTAATCATGTAGTGGCCCTGGAACGACTTAACGCCTGCGAGACGGGGTATGAGCTGTCCGGTTTCAAAACTGGCGAGGACGGTATCGTGTTTTTGGGCGTTCTGTTCGAGCCAGCGGAGTGCGTCGCGCAGGCCGGATGAGATGTAGTAGGGTGCGGGCCGGGTTTCGAGGTCGGTGAACATCCGGCGGTATGCGACTAGGAACGACGGCATGCTGAGGAGGATCAGGAGGGTGGCTGCGGCTCGTTTGAAGGACGGGGAGCCGTGGCGCCGCTGGTGCAGCCGGCGGTAAATCCAGCGGAACGGGCCGGCGGTAGCGAGGATGGCGGGGGCGACGATGTAGGCAGGGAACGCGGCCTCCTGTCCGCTTTTGTACCAGGGGTAGGATTGCTCGATGAGGAAGGCGAGTACGAGCCACAGGCCCATCAGGAGGAGGGCGGGGTCGGCGTTACGCAGCCGCACCAGCCCGAAAAGGGCCGGCAGCGCCAGGACAAACGGCAGCCCGAGCCAGAGGACGTGGTGGAACAACGAGCCGGGGTGCCAGGTAGGCCCGGTCCCGCCGAGTGCGCCGGTGTGGGCGAGCCAGGCGTAGTAGACGACCATGGGCACGACGACGGCGCCGGCCGTTGCGCCGCCGGCGAGCTTGCGGGAGTCGAACCGGCGGTCGCGCGCCCAAAGGAGGGCCGGGTACAGGGCGAACATGAGGTAGATCTCGGGGATGTTGTATGGTCGGATGATCGAGTGTGCGAGGGCGGCGAGGCCGGCGAACAGGTAGTAGCGCGTTTTAGTGGTCAGGACGGCCTTGATCAGGAAAGCGCAGGTAAGGGAGGCAAACGCCGCGGCCATCATGAAATGGGGTTGGATCACGAGTGCGCCGGGCGCGCTGACGCCCGCGACATCCGGCGGGAGTTGCATCAGGACGTTCTTGAAAAGGACATCGCCGTGTGTCGAGTCGTGGACCCAGTTGTGGGCGGCCGGCAGGAGGCGGATCAACACGCGCGAGACACCCAGGATGACCCAGCCAAAGCCCGACCCGAGCATGATGAGAGCGAGGGCAAACCGGCGCTGAAACTCGGTAGCCAGACACTCGCGGAGCAGGTAGGCTATTGACAGGGCGAAGAGAAACCCGATGGCGATCCGCCAGATGTGGAACGTCGCAACGAGCGAGAGGCCGGTCCACCGGGCCATTTTGCCGAACAGCCACCATTCGAGGTTGAAAAAGACGCGGGGGAGCGGTTCGGGCGCCAGGAGGTTTTCCATCAGGTTGAGGCCGGCCTGGGCCTGGCGTGCAAGCATGAGGTAGCCGTTGTGGCCGAACACGCCGCGGCCCACAAACCCCATGAAATGGGAGTCGGGAGTTTCGAGCGTGTAGGCGTAGAGGTAGGGCAAGGACCCGGCCAGGGCGAAGGCCGCCGCCAGGATAAGCGGAAACCAGTTTTTTTTGAAGAAATTCTTCAACAACGGCAATCCCGTAAACGACTACAGCCACAAAGATTTAACCACAATCGGGATGAAGGTTTAAAGTTTATAGGACCTATGGATCATCCGGCGAAAAAGCGGCGCAGTTGTTTCAGGGGCGCGAAAAGCAGGGACAGTTGGCCATGAGGCTTTGCCTCCCCCGTAAACGATGAAAACCAACGGGCGAAAACGTAGGTCCCATCTCCGAATAGGGACGGGCACGGTGGGTTGTCCAGTCCGAATCGGAATTCGGACCTACGCTGTCTGCATCACTTGGATCTGGCAAAAAGAACTGAATTTTCAGCGCAGACACGACTTTCAAACCGCCTGCGGGCCAAAAATGCGCTTCCAAACAGCCGGAAGCGAGTCAGCCCCTGTTTTTCGCTCGATGGTTTGACGGGGCGTTGGAACGGGAGGCATAATGAATTCTCCGTCTTTGTCTCGAGGGTTTTCTGATGGCGCGCACGGGCCTTTATTATGATGATCGGATGCTGTTGCATGATCCGGGGCCGGGCCATCCGGAACGGTCGGAACGGTTAGACGCAATCCGGTGGGCATTCGCCGAGGCGCAGATACCTTTTCCAAACATGCCGATCACGCCTGCGACGCGTCAGGACCTGCTGCGGGTGCATACGCCGGGTCATGTCGCGACGATCGAGGAAGTCTGCGAAAATGACGAGGCGTATCCGGACCCGGATACGCAGATGGGGCCGGGGTCGTGGGACGCGGCGCTGCTGGCGGCGGGCGCGGTGATTTCGGCGTCCAGGGCGGTGCTCGAGGGGAAGATCGACAATGCGTATTGCGCGGTGCGCCCTCCGGGTCATCATGCCGAAGAAGACCGCGCGATGGGGTTCTGCATATTCAACAACGTTGCGATAGCCGGCAAATGGCTGTTGCAGGAAGGGGGCCTCTCGCGGATCGC
>JAPLKX010000084.1 GCA_026387845.1 Candidatus Hydrogenedentota bacterium
CTGGGCCGATTCCTCGCCTATTCAGCGGCGAGCCGTGCGGAGAGCTTGCGCCACGCTTCGACCGAGCGGCTCAGATGGTCGCGGGCGTCGCCGCCGAGGCCGTAGCACTGGAGGCCAATGGGTCCCCGATAGCCCAGCTCCCTGAGCGTCTTCAGCAAGCCGAGCATGTCGAACGTGCCGCTGCCGAGCGGCTGAATCCAGTTGCCGGAGCCTGCGAGTACTTCGGCGGCCGTATCCGCGCCGTTGATGCTGACGGCGCGGAGGTATGGCATGGCTTGTTCGAGCAGCGGCTTGAGGTTTTCGCCCTTGCCGGCCCGGAGCCAGTGGCAGAGGTTGAACATGACGCCGACGTTGGGCCGGTTGACTTTTTTGGCGACGCGGACGGCGTCTTCGATCTTCTCGATCCAGTCGCCGGTGTGCGGGTAGAGCAGCAGGGTGAGCCCGTTTTCCTGGGCGATGCCGGCCAGTTTGGTGACGATTTCGACGGCACGGGGATCGGCGGACTCATCGGAGGATTTCAACTTGTTCATGATGAGCAGGAACTCGACGTTGCGCCCTTTGAGTGACCGCATGACGTCCAGTAGACGCGGGTCGTAAGGTTCCGCGGCTTTGGGATCCATGTTTATGGTGGTCGTTATCTGGAACAGTTTGAGGCCCTGGGCGTCGAGCGTGGCCAGGCGTTCGGGGACGTTGTCGAGCCACAGATGGCCGACGCCGTCGTAGCCCAGTTCCTTGAGCATCAGGGCTTGTTGTTCGAGGTTGCGTTTTTGGCTGTCGTGGGTGTCGATGCAGAACGGGAAAAAGGACTCAAACACGGGGGAGCCTTTCTCGTCGGCGTGTGCGGCAGCCGGGATGCCAAGGACAGCTACCAGAGCGACCAGTGCAAGCGCCAAGTAGGTCTTCACAACCATTCCTCCTGCTGTCCTTTCGTAGACGCGGCGTCCTCGCCGCGTCAAGGTATTGCATACTGGCATGACGCGGCGAGGACGCCGCGTCTACAAGTAGCTAACTTCTCCAGGGGCGGGTCCTGTTGACTTTCTTTAAGACGTTTGCCATGAGCGCGGTGTCTTCGGCGATCTCGAAATCGAACATGCCGACGAGGGCGTGGTCAGCGCCGTTGTCAAACACGTACTGGAACGCGTCTTTTGGGGGAATGGCGCCGGCCGCCATGATCTTGAAAGCGATCCAGGGCTTCTCGACTTTGCTCATGACGTCGATGGTTTCCTGTGGACTCTTGCACCAGTATCCGGGGTCCTCATCGTATGCGCCCTTGATTTCGCCGGGTTTGGGGCCGCTGGGGTAGTTGTGATGGTGGAACGTCTTGATGTAGAAATCCGCCGGGACCTTGCTCGCCTCGCACTTCTTGATGGCTTCGAGATCGTGGGCGCCCACCCCGGATGGCACGCCCATCTCTTTGGCGCATTCGACACACTCGGCGAGCAGATCCATTTTGCCTTCGGCGGCCATGGGATCCGTCCTCACGCCCCAGAGGTAGATCGAGTCGGTCCCGTCGTCAACGAGTTCGCGCACCTGCTTGCGGTATTCCTCGAGTCCCGGCTTTATTTCGGCGGTCGGGCAGATGATCCACTGCATCTTGCCGCCGCGCCTTCTGTGCTCGCGCATGGCCGCGAGTGCCCGCGGCACGGTGTGGATCGACAGGGTGTTGATGCCGTTGTCTTCAGCCAGCGCCATGGTTTCCATGATTTTTTCGTCGGTGTTGTAGTGGGCGCAGAGGTTGTACACGTATTTGAGGTCGCGGCTGTGGGTGAAATGGGTAAGCAGGTTCCCGCCCAGCAGCATCCGCGATACCGTCATCCCGGCAATGTTTCCCGTGGGCAGCGAGGCGGACGGCGTCGCGGACGGCGTCGGGCCTGCGGCGGGCGGCGCCGGCGTAGGCGCGTTTTGGGCCCGGGCCGCGCCCGCGCCCAATGTCAATGCCGCAGCCGCGGCCGCCGGAGCCAACAGTGATTGTTTCATGAACTCCCGCCTGTCTTTTTTCGCGTCCATCATCCGTCCCTCCGTTAGGTGCTCTGTAATCAACCCATTCTGACACAGTGCGGCATGGAAGGCAATAGGGGAAACGCGGAACGCGGAACGAAAGAACAATGCGTGGCACCTTGCGGTCCCAATGGTCCCAATGGTCCCAATGGTCCCAATGGTCCCAATGGTCCCAATGGTCCCGCTTATGGGGGCTACTCGCCTTCGGCCTCTTCTTCGCCGGTGAGGTCTTCTTCGAGTAGGACGCCTTCGGGGGTGACGCGGGCAATGAGTTCCTCGTCCTGGTGGACGTCGACGTAGTCGCACCCCCACCCGCTCAGGAGTTCCCGGGCGTGGTCGACTGCGCCGTCCAGGTCGTCGAACACCAGCCCCATTTCCATGCGGTCGTTGGTGGGGTCGGTGAGGTCGCAGTCCGAGGCGTAGAAATCATACTCCGGGTAGAATGATTCCTCGCCCTCGTGGTCGTCAGGGAGAAACGCGCCTTTCTCGGTTATGCGTGCCACGATGTTCTGGTCCTCGTCCTTTACGTCGACGTGATCGGCCCCCCACTGTTCGAGCAGGGACTGAGCCTGGCTGACGACATCCTCCCACGAGGACAGTTCCATGATGTCGGTGTGGTGCTCGTCGCCGGGCGCGTCGTTCGAGCCGTAGAAACTGACTTCCCACACGTCTTCCTCATTTTGGGCGAGCCGCTCCGCCAGTTCATCGCCCGTAAGGGCTTCGCCGGGTGTGACGATAGCCATCAACTGGTCGTTCACGGATACTTCCACGGCGTCACAGCCCCAATCCGGCAGGAGGTCGCGCGCATAAGCGATCGCGTCATCGAGTGTATGCAGCGGGACATCGTGCTGGGCGTGGTCGTTTTCATTCGGTTCAAAGTCCGACCCATAGAACGAAAAAGATGTCATTTCCGTAGCTCTGCTCATGCGGTGCTCCCTTTCCGGCGTGCGTAATACGCATCGGCATTTGAAACAAACGTCGCGGGCCGGTTTCATCCTTCCCGCGGCGTTCAAATTCCCGGCCGGCTCTGGTAAGGTAGCACTTTTCGGGGATGCGGTGTCATAGTAGTTGGAGCAGCGGGAAGACGAGGGTGGGCGCGTGAGTGATCAGGAAGCTGTAATTCTCCGCCGGTGGGTGGCGCATCGTGACGCCGATGCCTTTGCCGAACTGCTTTCGCGGCATGCGGGGATGGTGTATGGGGCCTGCCGGCGCATCACCAGGGACGCGGCCGCGGCGGAAGACCTTTCCCAGGAGTGTTTTCTGAAACTGGCGCAGCAGAAAGGGCCTATCCAAGCGCCGGGCGCGTGGCTGCACCGGGTCGCGACGTGCGCGGCGCTTTCGTGGCTGCGCGACGAGAAACGGCGGGTGCGGCGCGAATCGGATTTTGCCGAGGCGCAAGCCGCCGCACAGGAACAAGTGGACCCCGATTGGCAATCGCTTGTGCCGCTGGTTGACCAGGCCATAGACGCGTTGCCGGACAAGAACCGGGCGGCGGTGATCCTGCGGTTTCTCGAGGGAAAGAGCCATGCCCAGATTGGCCGTGAGCTGGGCGTTTCCCGGCGGGCCGTGCAAAAACGAATTGATAAAGGGTTGGAAGAGATCCGCGCCACGCTGGGGGAATCTGTATCCGGGTTGACGGTGGCGGGTTTGGCGGGTTTGCTGGAGATTCACATGCAGGCGCAGGCGGCGCCCGCATCACTGGTGGCGGCGCTGGGAAAACAAACCATTGCCGCGACGCGGTTCGCCGCGCCTGTGCAAAAAAACCGTTGGATCACAAAGGGGGCTACCATCATGACGGCCAAGAAAACAGTCGCGTTGGGTATCGTTCTGGCGGTGCTGGTGTTGGGCGGCATCGTGTTGAGGCGCGAGATGCCGCGCATTCGGATGGCGGGCGCAAACTTCTCCGGTGAGTCGCAACCTTCTTCGGCGCAACCTGCGGCAAAACAGGCCACGAACGCAAAACAACCGCCAGCATCTCAACCGCCGCAGCCAGCCGCCGGTAACGAGCCGCAGCCGGCCACAGATTACAAAAAGCCCGCAACAGCAGAGAACTCGGACGCGCCGGCTCCGGACAAGTCTTCGAAAAAACCCGCCGCCGCTACGCGATCTCGCCCGTGAACCGTTTTGGCGCCGCCGTCTTGTATGCACACGCCAAGGGCTACATCATGGAAGCCAAAAGTTTCGTCCTTGAACCGGGAGAGCAGCATCCGGAAAACATCCTGCTCACACCGGCCCCCACGCACGTCAAAGGCGTAGTCGTTACTCCGGACGGCCAGCCGGTGGAAGGGGCGGATGTCAGCCTGGTCAGCCTGCATACGCCGCCCGTACCGTCACAATCCGAGCCCGGAGTCGTCACTGGAGGAGCCTTTTCCTGGTCGCCCCGCGTCATTTTCACCGTTACGGCCGCCGACGGGAGTTTCGATATAGAGCTGCCGATGCGGGGCAGTTGTGATTTCCATGTGCGGAAGAAGGGCGTGGGTGAAGGGGTGTTTCCCGAGGTCGAAAGCGGCACCGAAAATGCCCGGTTTGTCCTCACGGCTCTTGGCGCAATCGCGGGGACCGTCACCCTGTCCGACGGCCGCCCAGCCGCCGGCTATTGCGTGGCCGTCATCGGCGAGTACCCTTACAAACCGGGAAGCGCCGAACCCCCGTTTTACAGCCCTATTCCGAATGCCTCGATCACTTGCACCACGGACGAGAACGGCCATTACAAACTCGAAGAGATCTCTCCACAGTCGCAGTACGAGGTCGGAGTCGCAAAAGAATCCGACAGGCACTTTACGCGCAACGAGCGCGGTTTTATAAGCAAGCCCTTGGCAAGCAAGGCTGATTTGCACGTCGAGGCGGGCCAGGTATTGGAAGGAATTGACTTTCAACTGATCGACAACCCCTACGTGCGCCTCTACGGACACGTCCATGACGACACCACCGGAAAGCCCGTCGCCGGCGTCAGCATCGGGTGCAGCCGAATGTCCCCCGGAAAACTATATGGCACCAATCGAACAGACGACCAGGGCGCGTACGAACTCAATCTCACCTTGGACAAGCAAACCAAGGTAGTCGTGTTTGGAACCTATCTGTCGGTGCTGGGCGGCTGGAGCGCTCCGTTGAGGTGCACCGACGAAAAGACGCCGCTCACCATGGACTTGTCGCCGGGCGATGAAAAACAACTCGACTGGATTACCGACGCCCCCCTGTCAATCCCCGTCAAAGCGGTCGACCCAGCCGGCGCCCCCGTGCCCGCGGTGTGGATTGGAACCGGAATCGTCAAAGAAAATGGCGCGCGCGAGTTTTCCAGTTCGCGATCCCTGCCCACCGACGCCAATGGCCAATGTCTCATTGAGAACCTGCCGCCAAAAAACACCTATTTTGTTTGGGCGGAGGAACACGAGCGGAGCGGCATCGGCAAAGACGTCGTGCCGCTCGCCCAATCAGAAGCATTGACCGTGCCGCTCGGACAAACCGCGCCCGAGGTAGTCCTCGTCATCGAGGACAAAGGCGGAATCGAAGGCGTCGCTGTTTTCGAAGACGGCTCGCCCGCCGGCGAAGTCTCCCTGACTATTTCCGCAGAGGGTGGTGACCCCGTCACGGCGGTCACCAAAAACGACGGCGCCTTCACGGCCATAGCGGCCTTTCGCCCGGGCAACTACGCCGAAATCACTTTCACCGCAACCGTTGAAGGCGCCTCGTTTACCGCAAAGCTCGCCGAAATCCAAGTGGTGGCAAATGCCATCATTGATCTGGGCTCTATCGTCCTCGTTCCGGCGCCATGATTTCGCGGCCGCGCCTGAGATGGCGATGAAGTAGGCGCGGTCGTCTCGCCCGCGCCGTCAACGCCAGGGGCTGCCAACTAAACGACAAGCGGTTTGACGGAAAAGACCTGCGCTCTTGAGGCATGTGGTTCACCGCCGCATTGATTGCTTCCCCGTAGCCTGTGGTCTGGACGGCGCGGGCGAGACGACCGCGCCTACTTTTGCGGGAGGAAAACCGCGCTTACTTCTTTGCCGGCAGGCGGCCCAGCCAGGAGAGGAGGCGGTATTTGAGGATCATGAAAATCATCTGGATCCCGAGGAAGAACGCCTTTATTTTGCTGCCGGTGACGGATGATTTGCCGACCCGGGCTCTGTAGTTGACGGCGATTTCGGTGAAGGGGAGCTTGTTGAGTATGGTGAGCAACATGATCTCGGGGCCGAACGCCGAGCCGGTGATGGTGAACTGGGGCGCGATTTTTTCGTAGGCGTGGCGGTGCAGCAGGCGCATCGAGCAGCCCACGTCGGTCAGGATGGTCGTGTTGAACAAAAACTCCATCAGCTTGCCCACAAACCAGTTGCCATATTTCAGGAAGAACCCCATGTTGGCGCCCTGCCAGACGAATTCGCGCGAGGTGCGGGTGCCAAACACGACCGGGACGTCGTCGCTGTACGCCAGCATTTTAATGACGTCGCTGCCCGCGAATGTGCCGTCGGGCTCGGAGATGATCAGAATGTCGCCTGTGGCTTCTTTGAGGCCGCGCTGTATTGCGCTGCCGTAGCCCTGGCTCGGCTCGTAGACCAGTACGGCGCCGGTGCCTTGGACTTCCTGGTCGGTGCCGGGCGCGGCGTTATTGTTGACGACGACGATCTCGTCAACGAGCCCCGACCCGAAGAAATCCAGGATCGCGGCGCGGATGGATTCTTTTTCGTTGTATGTTGGAAAGATTACGGAGACTTTTTTCCCACGCCACATAAGCCTGTTACCAGAATGTGTAAAAGACGGATTCAGTAAACCAGCATTGAAACGCCATAAAACCCAGCGTGGCCGCGAGCGGCGCGAACCGCCGGCCCTCCCCGGCCAGCTTATCGAGCAGGTGCGCGGCGGGGACGGCGATGAACGGCATGATGTACATGGCCGACCGCTCGCCCTCGCCCCGGCCAAGGTAGAGAAACGTCAGGGCGACGAGCGTTGCCGCAAAGGCCAGGAACAAGCCGCGCGTTTGTTTATCGGGCCGCGCGAACCGCCGCAGCGCCAGGATCGAGGCCGGGATTCCCGCAAAATAAAACCAGGCGGCCGGATTGGCGAACCGCCAGACCCAACCGGGATATCTCGGCGTTATTTGGTCCAGGTGGGCCTGATCGAGATCGAACTGGGCTTTGCAGTCGCGGAAACAGGCGACCATGTCGAACCCGGACCACCATCGGACCGCGCCGTGCAACGCTAGAAACCCTGCAATCATCCCCGCCGCCGTCAGTATCACCTCAACCCGTCCGTCTGGGACGGTCGGTGTTCGTCCGTGCGTCATGCGCCACAGGCCGGCGGCGGCGAAAAACGCGCCGAGGCCCAGCAGCGAAAAAGACAGCAGCGAGCACAGCGCGTAGGCGAGGCCGGCGGCGAGGCCGTATAGGAGCGGCTTGCTGTCAAGCGCGCGCCAGAACAGGTAGAGGGTCCAGAGTGTGAACGGCATGAACAGGATGTCGGCGCTGGTCGACGTGAACATGACTACTGAAGGCATGACGGAGTACAGCATGCAGCACGTCAGCCCGGCGCGCTTTCCCATCACGCGGGCCGACCACAGGTACAGCGGCACAATGCCCAGTGCGCCGAATGCCATCGTCGCCAGCGAGAGGGCCAGCGGCCCCTGGCCAAGCGCGAACGACATCAGCCAGAGCAGGGCGATCGGGCCGGGGGGATGCACCTTGGCGTGCATCGAGAGGAACGGGCGCACCTTGGCGTAGTCGTGGAACAGGGCTTGGATGCCGCTGGTCCTGCCGATGTCGCCGATATATTCGTAGGCTTGCCGCTGGTATGCGTGGGAAATGCCGTCGACGCCGCCGCGCAACGTGGCCACCGCGCCGGAGAACAGGAATGAGAAGACCACAACCGAGAACACAAACCAGGCTATGGCGCGCGCGCTGGGCCCGCCGGACGCCCAGTCGACCCGTTTCCAGAAAACCGCCAGCCCCGCCAGCGCCACCACCAGGACGGCCAGCGGCGCCAGATGCCAGATGCCGGCCTCCGTAAACACTGGAAAGACAAGGGCGTAGAACGGCATTGGGCTGGCGTAGATGCCTTCGATCCCCACGGCCCACAGCACAAACATGATCAGCAGGTAGCCAATAAAGACTTGGGAATATGCGGAAACGAGGCGCCGGGTGGATATCTCTGCGGGCGCTGCCGGCCCGTCGAACTCCGCGACTCGCGTATCCGCAATCTTTGGCATGGTTTGTTCAAGCATAAGGCGTTATTCTAACGAATCAAATGTTGATAAGGGAAACAGGGTGTTTCGTAGCCGCGAAAAGCGGGGACAGACACGAATGGCACTAATTATAAGATAAGCTAATCGGGCGGCGGCGGCAGTACTTAGCCGGCTTTAGCCGGCTCCCGACCGTCTTCGGTCGACCTTTGCACACCCATCTTTAGATGGGGTGGTATTGGCCTATCCCCTTATAATAGCCCGCTTCAGCGGGACTTCCCGGTAGCTTTAGCCGTTGGCGCCAGAGCCTTATCTTAGTGACATTCGGGACAGACACGATTCTCAAACCGCCTGCGGGCCGAAAATCAAGTCGGTCCCCGTTTTTCGCAAGTTAGTTAATTGTTGGCAACTTTTCTGGTCGTGGAGGGTATTATTTGTAGTGTGATAATTCCGCGGAAACCACTATACGTTGTGTATTTAGGTTGAGTCTCGTTGACATGGCGCGCAAGGTGGGCTAAGATCGAAGTCTGCCGTTCACGGTAACTGTTTTATGGACCAACACGACCAATACTGGAAATCTTTGTCGTCCGGGAAGCGTTTGCGACGCGCCCTGATAGTTTCGATGCTGATACACGCGTCGGTCCTGGCCGCTGTATCTTATTTTGCCGTAAAGAAGAACTTGGACATCCAGCCTATCGGCTTTCAGGTGGAGTTGGTGCAAGATCAGCCGCCTCAGCCGGAGGTAAAACCGGAGCCGCCGGCCCCTGAACCGCCCGAAGTCAAGCCGGCCGAACCGGAGCCGCCCAAAGTCGAGCCGGTAAAACCCGAACCCAAGCCTGAGCCAAAACCGGAACCCAAACCAAAACCCAAACCAAAGAAGCCGGAGCCGAAACCCAAAAAGCCGGATCCGCCAAAGGAGAAAGCGCCGGCTAAGAAGCCGCCGGCTAAGAAGCCGGTTGACAAAACCAAGCAGACGGGCGTCGAGGTACAGCAGCAGGGGTTGCCGTCGGAACTTTCGGCGTGGGCACGAGACGTGAAAAAGAAGGTCGAGCGTTTGTGGGTGCAGCCGGCAGGCCTGCGGCTGACGGAAAACGAGGCGTGGATTTCCTTTTGGGTGGACAAGGACGGGAAGCTGTTGACGCAGCCTGAGGTTATCAAGGAGGCGAGTGACCCGGAACTGGGCCAATCAGGGATACGTGCGATTCAGGCCGCTGAGCCGTTGCCCCCGTTTCCGCCTAATGTCTATAA
>JAPLKX010000026.1 GCA_026387845.1 Candidatus Hydrogenedentota bacterium
ACCTGATTCCATTGCCTCCTCTCGACGGACACTACGTCCTACATTACTTCCTGCCTCGCGGCGGCCAGCGCATCCTCGAGAGCATCGGCCCCTTCGGGATTATCATCGTCATTATCCTCGTGATGCAGACAAATATCCTTAGGGCGCCCATGGACGCGCTGCTTTCCGCGGTCAGCTTTGTGGCCCTTTGGGGGGCCTCGTAGTTGCTTCCTCACCCGCAGCGATTCGGAAGAGACCATCGACATGGGGATGCGAGGGATGGGTAAACTGTTCAAGCTGGCCGTGGCGTCAATTGATAGGCCCGAGGGCGACGATCCATCCGCGGTCATTGCCGGATGCGTCGCGGCCATTGCCGAGGCGGCCGAGCGGGGCGCCGATCTGGTCGTGCTTCCCGAGGAGCCGGACATCATTGCCGGGGGATCCCATGGCCAATACCCGATCGAGGACCACCCGGTCTTTCGGCAGTTCGCGGAGCAGGCGGCGCGTTCGCGGGTGGGGGTGGTCTCCACCCTGTCGGTCGCGTATCGTGGCGGCCATGCCAACACGGGCCATCCGCCCGCCCTGGCCTACGCGAACGCCGCGGGCTACACCTCGATTCTCACCATCTACGACCGCGTGAACGTGCGCGAGACCGATCTGCTTCACCTGGGCCGCTGCCCGCTCCACACGGAGTATCCTGCGCCGTTCTTCTCGGTGTTCGACCCCTACTAGATCGATTCCAAATTAACGTTGCAGTACGTTCAGGTCAGAGAAATGGAGTCCAATCCATACTTCCAGCGAAACACGACCGGTGCTTGGTTGATGTCATCGAGGTATTTTAGGATGCGTTCTTTCAGTTCGTCCTTGGAGGCCACGCGTATCCCGCGCAACATGCTGTGCGCCATCTTGGCGAAGAAGGATTCGACCAGGTTGAGCCATGAACCGTGTTTGGGCGTAAAGATGAATTCGAAGCGGTTCGGTACCGTCGCAAGGTACTTGCGCGTTTCTTTGGAGATGTGGGCCGAATGATTGTCCAACACGATGCGGATCTTCGCGGTGGCGGGATACGCCTGGTCCACCTTGCTCAAGAAGAGAACGAACTCGCGACTTCGATGACGGTCGAACACCGATCCGTGTACCTGCCCCGTCAGCAGGTCTATTCCGGCCAAGAGGCTGACGGTGCCGCGTCGAACATACTCATGATCCCGCGAGATGTTCGGATGTTGTCCGGGAACGGGGGGAAGGTCGGGCGCCGTGACGCCGATGGCCTGAATGCCCGGTTTCTCGTCATAGGACAGAAAAGCGACCAGTTCCGAGGGGACTTCGCCCGCCTCCCGCAGCAGTTGAACTTCCTTGTATACGTAAAGGACTTGGGCCATCTTGGTCTCGAATTCCGCGTCGCGGCGCTCCAGGTAATAGGCAATCTTGTGCGGACGGATCGCGCTCTGCGACAGGATCTTGGACACCGTTCCGCGCCCCAGCTTGCGCAGGGAAGGATGGCCGGCGGCGTCGGCATGTTGGCGAGCATGTTTGGCCAAAAGCGCCGTCGTCCACAGTTCGTACGAATAGCCGAGGTCCTTCGGCTTTTGACAGGCCAGATCCATTATCCATGTCCGCGCCTCGGGCGTGATGACGGGATTCCGCCCCGTGCGGGGCAGGTCCGCCAGGGACGTCCGCACGCCGACTTCCAGCGCTTTGTCCACGCACCGCTCCACCTTCGGTCGGTTGGTCCGCATGCGGCGCGCGATGGAAGAGACGGATTCGTTGGCGGCATACGCCAAGAGGATCTGAGCACGTTGCACCCGTCCGGCCGGTTCCGTGCGCGCATTCTTCAACGCCTTCAAGTATTCGGTTTCCCTTGTGGTCAACACCAGCTTCGGACGCTTCTTTTCAAACGGCATCTCGTGCCCTCCGGTTGTGGCCTGGAATCAGCATATCACAACAGAAGGGATAATTGCAACGTTATTTCGGAATCAATCTACTAGTTGCGATAGCGGGTTTCAACGGTGGCGGCACAGGAACCGGCGCGGCCGTCGGACCCGCTACAGCACTTCCTCTTCCGCATGTTCCGATGACTCCTCATCGGCCCCCGGCGTCATGGCATAGGCGCCCAGGATTCGGTCGATCTTGCGAATCCGGAACCACAGGAAAGGTACGTTGCTGATCCGGGCCAGCACGCGATTACCCTGCGCCGTGCGGAC
>JAPLKX010000588.1 GCA_026387845.1 Candidatus Hydrogenedentota bacterium
GTTGCAGGATGCCGAACGCGCCAACGACCAAGCTCGTGCGCAGGAACTGATGCGGCAAGAAATCGCCCTGCGCAGAAAAATAGCCAAGGCTAAATAACCAATCGGGTTGTACGCATAACGGCGGACAATCTTTTGGGTACAATTAAACCGGTGACCCGTTACGACAGGAACGGATTTAATGTGCGCTGCGGCCAGGCCCCGCGATGGCCGAACCCGCCGCGCCCGGCAACCGTGAGGACGCCCCATGCAGATCAGCCCTAATAGAAATTCCGTGCGGAAAGAGGACGTCAAAAACAAGGCGCTGCAGATCACCCAGGAAAAAGGAAAAATCACCTACGACGACCTGCTCGAGATGATTCCGGAAGAAGCCACCTCCGAAGAAATGGACGACCTGATGGTCGAGCTCAGCGGGCTTGACATCGAGATCGTCGACGAATTCCGCGTCGATTCCGAAACCCAGCAGGCCCAACTCCAAAAGGAAGCGCTCGAGAAAAAAGCCGAACTCCGCCGTGAAGCCGCCCATGCCCGGCTCGAACGGGCCGATGACCCCGTGCGGATGTATCTCCGCGAGATGGGCAGAGTGCCTCTGCTCACCAAAGACCAGGAAATCGAAATCGCCAAACGGATTGAATCCGCCGAAAAAGAACTCACCGAAGTCCTCCTCAACACCCCCTACACCCTCAAAGAGATCCAGATGCTGTCCGCGAGGATACTGGCGGGCCGGCTGAATTTCGCCCAGATCACCGAAATCGAGGAGCCCAGGGCGCAGGCCGTGTTCCTCAAAGACCTCCCCGCTCTGATCGCCCGGATCAACGACCTCGAAGTCCAAATCGAAGCTCAGGACAAACGCCGGCGGCGCAAGGACCTCACCTCCAAAAGCGTCGATAACATCAGCGTCCGGATCGCCGAGATGCGCATCAACCAGGTCGATATCGTGCGCAGGTTCAGTCTCAAATCAAAAGAAATCATGAAAATCGCCCGCAAAATCAAAGGGCTCAAACGAAGGATCTCCACGGCCCGCGACGAAATCGACCGCGTCGAACGCGAAGTCGGGTTCCCCGCAGAACGGATCCGCGTCATCGCCACACAGACTCGCCGGTCCGCCTCGGCCGCCGTCAAGTATGGCATCGACAAGGACGTGATCTTCGACGCCGAGCGCCGGCTCCTGCTCGCCCAGCGCAAGATCGACCAGATCGAAACCGACGCCCGACTCAATTCCGACCAGATCACCGCCCTGATCGACGAGATCAAATCCAAGGAAGAAAAAATCTACAAGGCCAAGATGGAACTGGTCGAGGCCAACCTACGCCTCGTCGTCAGCATCGGCAAGAAATACACCAACCGGGGCATGTCCTTCCTCGACCTCATCCAGGAAGGCAACATCGGCCTCATGAAGGCCGTCGACAAGTTCGAGTACCAGCGCGGCTACAAGTTCTCCACCTACGCCACCTGGTGGATCCGCCAAGCCATCACCCGATCGATCGCCGACCAGGCCAGGACCATCCGCATACCCGTACACATGATCGAGTCCATCAATAAGCTCGTCCGAACCAGCCGAAGGCTCGTACAGACCTACGGCCGCGAGCCCAACGCCGAAGAAATCTCACTCGAAATGGAGATGTCCGCCGACAAAGTCCGCAGCATCCTAAAGATCGCCCAGGAAGCCATCAGCCTCGAAACGCCCGTCGGCGACGAAGGCGACAGCAGTTTCGGCGATTTCATCGAAGACAAAAGCGCCGAGTCACCCGCCAACGCCACCGCGTTCAGCGTGTTCCAGGAAAAACTCGATGAAGTACTCGCGTCACTCACCGAACGCGAAGAAAAAGTACTCCGGCTCCGGTTCGGCCTCGGCGACGGCTACCCCAGAACACTCGAAGAAGTCGGAAGCGTGTTCAACGTCACACGAGAACGCGTCAGGCAAATCGAGGCCAAGGCACTCCGAAAAATGAGGCACCCCACCCGCGCTCGCGAACTCAAATGTTTCATCGACTGGGGCCTCAACCAAACGTCTTCGTAAAGCTGTAGACTGTCGGGACGCCCCCCGGCCGCGCTGCTTAGCGCGCCGTTGTTGGGGGGGTGCCCCGCCTTTTTTGAAAGCCAGGCCTTGCCAAGAAGTAGGGCATACACCTCTTGATCGCCCCTCCGCGGCAACAGCACCGATAGGACCCATAAGACGTATGGGCCCTATCGGTCGTGTTCATCCTATGGGCCGCGCGGCCTGCGCTCAACCTACCATCACCACCCCCAACTCATATGAAGCGCCACGAGACCTACTGGGGAAGGGATGAGAGGCAGGAACGGACCCCAAACAACAGATTGAAATCTTACATCAACACTTGTATAATGAATGCAGTCGGGGTGGATTCACTTTTGGACCGCTACCCGCTCACTTGTCGACCGTCGCAGGTACTTTTCACTAGGGAGGGAAATCATCATGGATGGAGGGGCGTCGGCTACGGCTCTCGGGATGGCGTTGCTTGTGGTGCTGCTCGCAACCGGTTGCCCAGTTTCCCCC
>JAPLKX010000503.1 GCA_026387845.1 Candidatus Hydrogenedentota bacterium
TACGTCGTGCGCGGCGAAGGCGAAGCGCCCATGTCCGAACTGATCGAGCACCTGTTATCGGGTGGCACCGCTGCCGGGATCGCCGGAATCTCGTGGGTCGACCGCGGCCGGATTGTCCACAACCCCGACAGGCCATTCCAACCCAACCTCGAGAAAGGCCTGTACCCGGACTGGTCGCTGTTCCCGATCAAACACTATTCCAGCCTGGCGCGGCGCAACGACCACTCGTTGCCCATCACCACGAGCCGGGGTTGCCCGTTCGGCTGCACGTTTTGCTACAAAGGCATCTACGGCAGGCGGCTCAGGATGCGCCAGCCCGAAGACGTCGTGGGCGAGTGGGAGCACCTTGTCCGGCGGTACGGCGTGCGCGAAATTGCCGTGCTCGACGACGCGTTCACGTTCGACGTCGGCCGCGCGATCCGGATCTGCGAGCTGATCGTCGAGCGGGGTCTTGCGCACGTGCCGTGGTCGACCACCAACGGGATTCGCGTCGACAACGTTACGCCCGAACTGTTCCAGGCGATGCGGCGTGCCGGCTGCTACCGCGTATATTTTGGGATTGAATCGGGCGTGCAATCCGTCCTCGACTCGCTCAAGAAGGGCATCACCATAGAACAAGTGCGCCGGGCCATTACGCTGGCCAACCAGTCCGGCCTCGAGGTCGGCGGCTACTTCATGCTCGGCAACGTCGGCGAAACCGCCGACGATATGGAAGCCACCATCAAGTTCGCGCTCCAACTCGACCTGGACTACGCCCAGTTCAGCATCGCTACCCCGTATCCCGGCACGGAGATGTTCGAGCAGGTCCGTCGCGGCGGCAGGCTCCTCATCCGCTCGTGGGAAGAACTCGCCACGTATGGCGCCGCCGTATTCGAGATGGACCAGATCGATCCCGCGTTTGTGGGCAGGATGTTCCGCAAGGCGATCCGGCGGTTCTACTTTCGGCCGCGCTACATGCTGCACCAGATGCGCGAACTCATGACGTGGACCGGCTGGAAACATCGGGCGCTTGCCGGCCTGTTGCTGGTGCGGCTGGCCCTGTTCGGCGGGCGGGCTGAAACCGCGCGCGCACGGAGTGGGGGAGAGGCATGATTTACGTCACCGTCGGCACCATGTTCCTCGACTTCCCGCGCCTGATCCGCAAAATGGACGAAATCGCAGGGAAAACCGGCGAGTTGATTGTCATCCAGACCGGTCTCGGCACAACGTTTCCCCAGAACTGCGACCATTTCAATTTCAAACCCCGCGAAGTGGTCCTCGAGCTCCAGAGCCGGGCCAGGGTCATTGTCTGCCACGCCGGCATTGGTTCCGTGATGGATGCGCTCCGCGCGCGCCGCCCCGCCATCGTTGTGCCGCGTCTGAAAAAGTTCAACGAGCACATGAACGACCACCAGCTCGATGTCGCCAAAGCCGTTCAGGCACGCGGATGGGGCAGAATGATCCTCGACATCGACGATCTCGATCAAGCCTGCGCGTTGACCCCGCCCGTGCCCGAAAAATACTCTCCCGCGACCGCCCGGCTCGTCAGCGGCGTCCGCGACGCCATCGAGCGCGTCGCCGCAAAGCCGAGGTAACTGGATGCGCGTCTCGATCATCATCCCCGCGTACAACGCCGAACGCACGCTCGCCGAATGCCTAACCGCCTGCATGCAGCAAACCCACCGTGACTGCGAAATCATCGTAGTAGACGACGGCTCCACCGACCGCACCGCGGAAGTCGCCCAATCGACAATCGACAATCGGCAATCGGCAATCCGTCTCCTCCGCCAGTCCAACAAAGGCCCCGCGGCAGCCCGCAACCTCGGCGCCGCTCACTCTACCGGCGACATCCTCGCGTTCACCGATTCCGACTGCGTTCCCCGGCCTGACTGGATCGAGCGGCTCCTCGACGGGTTCACTCAAGGCGTGGTGGGAGTGGGGGGGACGTACGCGATCGCCAACCCGGACTCGCTTCTGGCCAGGATGCTGCACGAAGAGATTGCCGTACGCCACGAACTTTCCCGCGACGACGCCGACTTCCTCGGCTCGTTCAACGTCGCCTATCTGCGGTCGGCATTCGAATCCGCCGGCGGGTTTGACGAGTCCTTCTCGAAAGCTTCCGCGGAAGACAACGATCTGTCGTACCGCCTCATCGACGCCGGGGGCCGGTTGCGGTTCCGCCGCGACGCCGTCGTCGCCCATTACCACCCCACGCGCCTCTGGCCGTACCTGCGCACACAGGCCCGCCACGGCTATTGGAGAATGAAGCTCTACCGCAAGCATCTGCGCCGAGCCAGAACCGGCGATCAGTACGCCGGCACGCTCGACCTCTCCGCACCCCCGCTGGCACTGACGCTCTGCATCGCCCTGCCCGCCCAGGCGCTGTGGGGCTGGCCGCTCAGCATCGCCGCGCTCGTGGCGGCGCTGGCCTACGCATTTGTCCGCGTCCCGCTCGCGAGCCACATGTACCGCCGCACCCGCGACCCCAAAATGTACCTGTTCGCAGCCGTCGCCCTCTTGCGTGATACCGCCAGAGCCCTCGGCATGCTCGCCGGGATCGGCCGGTTCTTCTTGTGGCCTATAACGCGGTAGGATTGCGGTGGTGTGCGCTGGGATGGGTGCGGTGAAAGGGGCTTAACACAATCACCCCAATTGTCTCAACGGGTCAATCCGAGCACAAGATACCGCTAACGCGGTACTGGGCTTTAAAGAAAATGGTGAAAAGCCGCCATTTTCTTAAGACCAAGCTAGGCGTACTGCGTCCATCCCTCGCGATACTCGCTCTTGAGCAGCGGATTGGCTTCCGGCACGTTGGTCACTTCGCCTTTGACGGGGTCGTAGATGACTTTCTTACCGCATCGGATGGCGAGGTTGCCCAGCAGGACCATTTCGGTGAACGGTCCGGCGTACTCGAACCTGGAGCGCCACTCGGGATGGGGATCGTTGCCCTTGCACGCTTCGACCCATTCCTTATACACGCCGGGCGACTTGGGAATCGTCCTTTCAGGGCGCTTGAAGTCTTTCATGCGGGCCGCCGGGACCAGCGACGGGCTGCCGCCATAGGTGCCGCACGCCATCATGCCCTTGTCGCCGATGAACAGCGAGCCGTTGTCGCCTTCGGCAATCTTTTCCTTGGGATCGACCCCTTCGGGTCGCGGGGGCAGTTTGCCTCCGTCGTACCAAATCAGCTTGACGGGCGGCATGTCGCCTCGCGCTTCGAATTCATACGTCACAATGGACGCCTTGGGGGCCATTTCGCTGGTCAGTCCTTCGGAAGTGGCTTCGATGCTCTTGGGGTATTTTAGTTTGAGGGCCGTATATGCGGGATCCATGATATGGCAGGCCATGTCGCCCAGCGCGCCGCAACCGAAATCCCACCAGCCCCGCCACGTAAACGGGCAATAATAGGGAACGTCTTCGCCATCCTCTTTGAGGCCGGGAATCGCGCCTTTGTAAGGGCGTTTGGGCGCAACGCCGAGCCACAGGTCCCAATCCAGCGTGTCGGGAATCGGGTCCTCCCCCTCTGGCCGCGTCCCGCCTTGGGGCCAAATGGGTCTGTCGGTCCACATGTGGACTTCGCGGACGTTGCCGATCGCACCGGACCAGATCCATTCGCAGAGACGGCGGACGCCCTGCTCGGAGTGACCCTGGTTACCCATCTGCGTGACCACTTTGTGCTTCCCGGCCAGTTCGGTCAAACGTCGCGCTTCATAGACCGTGCGCGTGAGCGGTTTCTGCACGCGTACGTGTTTGCCCATTTCCATGGCCGTTTTGGCAACAGCAAAATGCATGTGGTCGGGAATGGTCACGGACACCGCGTCGATGTCCTTGTCGAGCTTCTCGAGCATCTTGCGGAAGTCCTTGAACTTCTCTGCGTTGGGGAATTTTTGGAACGTGGCGGCAGCACTCTTCCAATCGACATCACACAGCGCGACGATGTTCGTCTGACCGGTGTCGAAGATGCCGGCAACATCCTCTTCAGCCTGCCCGCCGGCGCCCACGCTGGCTACGTTGAGCTTTTCGTTGGGCGAAATCTTACGTGTCTGTGCGCGCGCGGCCCGAGCGCCCGCCGCCACAAGTACAGTCCCAAAAACAAAAGTTCGTCGAGAAATCTTATTCATGGTTCTTCCTCCCTTGGTTCTACAGCACCCGCGCGGCCTGAACCCGGCGGATGGCGTTGTTTCAGCATTTCATCCGAGATTGCCCAACGGACCTCCCCGCGACCACCCGGGATCCGTGTCACCAGTATACGTATACACATTGACAGGTTCAAAATGAATTCTGCTGCCATTAAACACATGTCGCAATCAAAGTTTGGTCTAGATCGCGGTGATCGCCACGGGTCTCGACCACAGTTTGGGGGGCGATGCAGGCGCCTGAATTTTGTTGCGGCGCAAGTCAGAACCGCCCATAATACGCCCGGTGGGAATGCGAAGGGTGCTCTCGACAATGCCGCGCGTGCTTGTAATTATCCCGGCGTACAACGAATCCGAAACTATCGCCGCCGTCATCGTAAACCTCCAGCGCCACGCACCCGAATACGACATTCTCGTAGTCGATGACGGATCACGCGACAACACCGCGGCCGCCGCAAGCGCGTTCCCCAACGTCCAGCTTGTCCGGCTCCCGTACAATCTCGGCATCGGCGGCGCCATGCAGACCGGATACAAGTTCGCGTGCCGCAACGGGTACGACGTCGCGGTCCAGTGTGACGCCGACGGCCAGCACCCGGTGGACCGGATCAAAGACCTGGTGGGCCACGTCATTGCCGGGTCCGCCGACATCCTCATTGGTTCGAGGTACGTTGCCAACACCGGGTACACCCCGTCGGTCAGCCGCAGGGTGGGCAAGTCAATCCTGTCGCGCGCCGTGGATGCGATCGTCGGCGCCGGCATCACCGACACCACGAGCGGGTTCCGCGCGGCCAACCGCAGAGTGATCAAAGCGTTCGCGGAAAACTACCCCGAAGACTATCCCGAAGCCGAGGCGCTCGTCCTTTTGCACAAGGCCGGGCTCAAAGCTGCCGAACTGCCCGTCGAGATGCTGCCCCGCCAGGGCGGCCGCACCTCGATAAGCCCGAAAAACGCCGCCTACTACATGGTCAAAGTCGGTTTGGCCATTTTCATTAACGTGTTCCGCAGAAACGGCCGCACATCGGAGAAGGTTTAGAACATGCCCGAAGCCGCACAAATCGGATTTCAGCCCGCGCACAGGATCGGCCTGCTGATCGTCAGCCTGCTGCTGGTGGGTCTGGTGCTCGAGCTTGTCCGCAGGCGAAGGTTCAAAGAGCGATACGCCCTGCTCTGGCTGGCCGCGTCAGGCTTCGTGCTGCTCGTCGGCCTGGTCCCCTCGCTGGTGGTCTGGTTCGCCGGGATCCTGCACGTCCAGTTTCTAACCGTGTTTTTCGCCCTGTCATTCATTTTCCTGCTCGGCCTGGTACTAAGCTTCAGCGTCGTCATCTCCCAACTGTCCGACCAGAACCGCGAACTGGCCCAGGAAGTCGGCCTCCTCGAAAACCGGATCAGCCGGTTGGAGAAGAACGATGGCGGATGATGCCGTCCCCGTGGCGGGTCTGATTAAAAAAGGCCTCTGCATCGCCGGCAATCTACTGGC
>JAPLKX010000758.1 GCA_026387845.1 Candidatus Hydrogenedentota bacterium
CGAGGAGCAGGCGGAATATTTTTGAGGACACGGGGTTTCGAGAGGCGTCGGAGGTCTATCGTCTTTCGGGAGGTTTTCAGGTCCTCCGCAACAATGATGTCGCCGGCGGGCCCATCTCACGACAGTTTTTTGGTTCTCGACTTCGATCCAAGGTCGGGACTATCATTTTTTCGTGAAGGGAGGCAACGATTCCGAGCCGAATGCGGGGAAGGTCGTCCAATACAGAAAAGTAAAACCTTATAAGTCGCTGGTCACCAAGCTAATAACTGGCGGCGATACTGGCCTCGAAGGCATTGCCACCTGGGTTCCTGGTTTCTTCTACGGCAGCTGGCTCCTTTGGGCCATAGCCGCCGGCGCTGCCACCCGTTCGTATCAGTTGCGAAGTGCGGCTTCCGCTCCTGCATCGCTGAAGTTTGCAGGACCTGTGGAAGTCACAGGCATATAGCAGCTGTCAATCTGGGCAAAGCATTCGGAGGTCAGGCGCGTGACATGCAAGAAGGAAGAGGTGAAGGAAGCGGTGGACAAAGTGGTTATACGGAGAAGATACTAGCAGACCAGGTGGGCCAGGCACCTGCAGAAGTGCCGAGAGTTGGCACCAGTTTGCGGATCACCCTAATGACCGTTATGCCTTGGACAACGAAGGAGGTTCGCTAATGGATAATTGGAAGTTTGCAGAGCGGTACGGCATTAAAGGAGTGGGGGTTGACCTCTCGCCGTACTGCGTTGCGGATGCCAAGAGGAAGCATCAGAAACGGGTACCGGATGCTCGACTGGTTTTCTTGGAGATGGATGGGGCGGACTTTGAACCGGAGAAGCCGGAGAGTTTTGATCTGGTGGCCTGCATTGGGGCCAGTTGGATCTATGGCGGGCATAGAGGGACGTTGAAGGCGTTGGAGGGGATGGCGGCACAAGAGAGTTGGATAGTTGTGGGAGAGCCGTACTGGCGGCAGGAGCCAGAGAGAGAATACCTGGAAGCGATAGGGCAAGAACGGAACAGCTTTGGGACACATAGCGAGAACGCAGAGGCAGGGCATGAGTTTGGATTGGAGGTGGCGTATACACTGGTGAGCAGCCAAGATGACTGGGACAGGTACGAAGGGCTGCAGTGGTATGCGGCGGAAGAATGGGCTAGCGGGCATGCCAAGGATCCTGATGTAAAAGAGGTATTAAGGCGAGTACGCGAGAGCAAAGCTGCATATCTGAGATGGGGGCGGGAAACGTTGGGGTGGGCGATTTACGTTTTCAAGAAGGGAGCTGTTAACACCATCGACGGCGGGGATCTGAACACGCTGCGGGGCCGGGAGACATAAGGGAACCGGGCGCCAGATTGAACAGAGAACAGTGATCGACAGAACGCGGGATACAGGAGGGAAGCCCATGAGCAAGTCCATAATCATCATCGGCGCCGGTATGGGCGGCATGTCTGCCGGCATCTACGGCCAGATCAACGGCTACGAAACGCAGATCTTCGAGACGCATACCAAACCGGGCGGGCAATGCACGTCGTGGAACCGTAAGGGCTACACCTTCGACCCCTGCATTCACCACTTCTTCGGCTGCAAGTCCGGTTCCAGCGTCAACCAGATGTGGCACGATCTCGGCGCATTGCCGCGAGAACTGGTGAAAATCGAAGCGTGCACGGCCGTTGCGTCGCCGGATGGCAAGATGTTTGTGGACTACTACGACCTCGCGAAGCTGAAGGAGACCATGCTCAAGCTGTCTCCGGCCGACTCGAAGATGATCGGCCAGTACATCAGGGCTATCAAGGCCTTTGACAACGACCAGGTCGATGATGCGATAAACATTGTTGAGACGGACAAATTTTTCATTGTTGAGACGGAAAGCGGGATTAAGAAATAACATAGTACGGGCAGTCAAAGAACTATAACAATCCTCTCCACCTGACCGCCCTTCCGCTGCCGCTTCATGGCGGCAGGTGAGCTTGGTTTCTTCTCAAGTTTTCACAAGTCCTCGGGGAGCGTAATCCATATGCAAGCCACCCTTTAAATTTATCACTTCGTCTTGCGTCAACGGACGTTGACGTTTCCGGCGCTTTTTGAAGCGCGCCTCGTGCCATTTCTTGTCGTTGTCCCTGGATTCTTGCCTTTTCCCGTTCCTGGCGTGTTTCTTGATACTTCGTTTCCGATGTGTCGGGAATCTACCGCCCTCGCCATCCGGAACGCACCGTTCTCTACCGGGTGCTTTTCCATCATTTCGAGCGGTTCGTCACGGAATATGAGGGGCGTTTTGAGCGGGAATACGGCTTCTTCCGGCCGATCGTCAAGGAGGTCGTCGAGCGCTATCTCGACTGCGGCAACCCCCGCTGCGGCTTTGCCCGGATCCGGTGCCTGCGCTGCCGGGCGGAACATCTTCTGATGTTTTCCTGTAAGACCCGAGGGTTTTGCCCCTCCTGCCATGCCAAGCGTCTTGAGGAGTGGGGCGAGTGGGTGCGGGAGACGCTCTTCTTGGATGTTCCGCATCGTCAGGTGGTCTTTACGATTCCCAAGATGCTCCGGGTGTTCTTCAAGTTCAAGCGCCGGCTCCTGGGGGATCTTTGCCGCTGTGCCGAGCGGGCGCTTGTCTTCTATTTGGAGGCCACCGCCGGGACGGCGCTCGAGCCTGGGATTGTCGCCGTCATCCAGACCTTCGGGGACCGCATCAATTTCCACCCGCATCTCCATTTCTTGGTGACGGAGGGCGGGACGGACGCGGCCGGCGTCTTCCTTCAGATTCCCCGGATC
>JAPLKX010000376.1 GCA_026387845.1 Candidatus Hydrogenedentota bacterium
TGGAGCGTGGCGAGGATCCGTTCGCGGGATGTCATGTGCTTCATGGCGGACACGATAGCGCGGGCATGGCGGGAAAAGCAAAGCAATGACAAAGGACAAAGGACAGATTACAAAAAGTATGAGGAATATGAGGAGCCTGAATTCCGACTTGTTCTTGCCGTGGCGAAGTCTTATTCTATGGTTTCAACCCTAGGTTTGAAAGGAATCGTCATGGACACGAAAAAGGAAGGTGTGACTCGCAGGACGTTTATGGCCGTAGGCGCGACGTCGGCGGCGCTGGGTGCGGCCTCTTTGCTGAAATCGGGGCGGGCGTATGCCGCCGGCAGCGACAAGATCCGCGTTGGCCTGATCGGTCTTGGTGGGCGCGGGATCGGCGCCGGCATTTCGGACTGCGCCGAGTCGTCCAAAGGCGTCGAACTGGTAGCCATCGGCGACCTGTTTGCCGACCGGGTCGAGAAAGCGCCGCAGTCGATCAAGTCGAGTTTTGAGCGGCGCAAGCTGGCCGTGAACAAAATCTACAAGGTCACGCCGGAAACCACGTTCGTCGGGTGGGACGCGTACAAGAAGGTTATTGACAGCGACGTGGACATGGTGATCCTGACGACGCCACCGTTTTTCCGCCCGATCCATTTCGCGTACGCGGTGGAAAAAGGCAAGAACGTGTTCGTCGAGAAACCGATCGCGACGGACCCGGTGAACGTGCGCAAGTTCATCGAGACGGCCGACCAGGCCAAGACGAAGAACCTCGTGGTTGTAGCGGGCACGCAGATGCGGCGCGCCCGGCAGATTATGGAATCGGTGCAACGGATTCAGGAGGGCCAGATCGGCGACGTGGTGGCGGCCCAGTGCGTGCGGTGCGGCGACGGCATGATGAAGTGGGGGCCGAAAGTGGACCCGGCATGGTCGGAGATGGAAGCGCAGTTGCGCCGTTGGCTGTTCATGACGTGGCTGTCGGGCGATTTCATAGTCGAGCAGCACGTGCATAACCTCGACCTCGTGAACTGGGTGATGGGCGGGCCGCCGGCGCAGTGCCTGGCAACGGGCGGGCGCGAAGTGCGCGATGCGCCCGAGTACGGCAATATCTGGGACCATTTCTCCGCTGAAATCGAATATCCGAACGGCGCGCTGGTTGGGTACGTGGGCGCGCAGATTGACGGCGTAAGCGACCGGTGCGACCAGAAGATCGTTGGGGCGAATGGCGTGTGCTATTTCGATTTCGGCAGCGCAAACATCAAAGGGAAGAACCCGTGGAAGTACGAGAGTGAATCATACGACCCGGCCATCCGCGAGTATGCCGACATGATCGACGCCATCCGGAACAACAAGCCGCTTAACGAAGGCCGCCAGGTTGCCGAAAGCACGATGACGGCCATCATGATCCGGATGAGCGCCTACACCGGCCGGGCCATGAAGTTCGACTGGGTGATGAACTCGTCGAAGCTCGACCTCAGCCCCGCGAAGCTCGAGTTGGGCCCGTGCCCGCTCGAACCGGTGGCCGTGCCGGGCAAAACGCCGCTTGTATAGGCTGTAGGCTGGAGACTGTAGGCTGTAGGAAAAACGAAGAAAAGCGGGCACAGTCTGAACACGGCTGCGCCCGCTTTATTTTTGCACGGACGAACTTGGTGCAGCGGAGCCGCAACCAAAACCGGGTTTAGGGTATGGGGGTATGGGGTATTGCGGATTGACACGGACGGGCAGTAATGGGCGAAGAGAGGGACACCCCCCACAACGCGCGCTAAGAAGCGCGACGGGGGCCGTCCCGACGAGCGCGGACTGAAGTTTAAAACGGTCCCAATCGTCGCAACTGTCCCAGTGAGTTTCTTCGAAAAAATGCGGGAAGTTGATGAATAGTAGTACGGATATAAACAAGAAACGTCGTCCGTGTTTGTCCGTGCTGTCAGCCGAGTTCTTTAAAGACTTCCCGGGCGGCTTCGAGCGTCTTCTCGATGGTACCGTGGTCGTGGGCGATGCTGGTGAAACAGGCTTCGAATTGGGATGGTGCGAAGTAGACGGCGCGGTGGAGCATGCCGTGGAAGAATGTTGCGTAACGGGCGGTGTCGGACTTCGCGGCATCCGTGTAGTTGTGGACGGGGCCGTCGTGGAAGAACAGGCAGCCCATCGACCCGGCTTGAGTCTGAAAAACGGGGACGCCGGTTTCGCGCGCAATCTCGCCCAGGCCTTCGCTGAGTGTTGTCATGGCGGCTTTAGCCCGCTCGAACGCGCCCTGCTGTTCGAGGATGTCGAGCGTGGCGAGGCCCGCAGACGTGGTGAGCGGATTTCCGGCGAGCGTGCCGGCCTGATACACGGGGCCGAGGGGCGCCAGGTGGTCCATGATGTCCGCCCGGCCGCCGTACGCGCCGACGGGCAGGCCGCCGCCGATGACTTTGCCCAGCGTGGTGAGGTCGGGCGTGACGTTGTATCGCTCCTGCGCGCCGCCAAGCGCAACGCGGAACCCGGTCATCACTTCGTCGAAGATGAGCAACGCGCCGTATCTGGCCGTGAGAGCGCGAAGCCCTTTGAGGTATCCCGGTTGGGGCAGCACGACGCCCATGTTGCCGGCGACGGGCTCGATGATGAGGCAGGCGATGTTGTCGCCGTGTGCGCTGAACAATTCCTTGGCCGCGTCTAGATCATTGAACGGCATGGTGAGCGTGTGCTGGGCGTGCATTGATGGGACGCCGGGGCAGGTCGGGATGCCGAGTGTAGCGAGCCCGCTGCCGGCTTTGGCGAGGAGGGTGTCGGCGTGGCCATGGTAGCAGCCTTCGGCTTTGACAATAAAGTCGCGCCCGGTATAGCCGCGCGCCAGCCGGATCGCGCTCATGGTGGCTTCGGTCCCGCTGTTGACGAGGCGCACCTTTTTGATGGACGGGATACGCGCGCGGATCCGTTCGGCGAGCCGGATTTCGCCTTCGGTAGGGATGCCAAACGATGCGCCGTTTTCCATGGCGCGGCATACGGCACTGACGACGTGCGGGTGCGCATGCCCCAGCACCAGCGGCCCCCATGACAGGACGTAGTCGGTGTAGACATTGGCGTCAACGTCCGTGATATGCGCGCCCAGGCCGGACACCACAAAAAACGGCGTCCCCCCCACTCCCTTAAACGCCCGCACGGGGCTGTTCACCCCGCCGACGAGGACTTTGTTGGCTTCTTCCCAGAGGTGGAGCGATTTGTCGTTTCTCATGGCGCCCTCCTTACGTTCAAAATAGGACGAATCCGACCGATAGGTCCTATTCTTGAAGCCATTTTGCGGCTTGTTTTGCCCAGTATGTGAGAATGAGGTCGGCGCCCGCCCGCCGGATCGACAGCAGCGATTCCATGACGGCCCGTTTCTCGTCTATCCAGCCGTTGTCCGCGGCGGATTTCAGCATCGCATATTCGCCCGAGACGTTGTACGCGGCCAGCGGCGCTTCAAACCGGTCGCGCGCCATCCGGATGATGTCGAGGTATGGGAGGGCCGGCTTGACCATAACGATGTCGGCGCCTTCCTCGATATCGAGTTGGATTTCGCGCATGGCCTCGCGGGCGTTGGCCGGGTCCATCTGGTAGGACGACCTGTCGCCAAACTGCGGGGGTGACTCGGCGGCGTCGCGGAACGGCCCATAGAACGCCGAGGCGAACTTGGCACTGTACGCCATGATGGGCACGTCGGGCATTCCGGCCTCGTCGAGCGCCTTGCGTATCGCGCCCACTCTTCCGTCCATCATGTCGGACGGCGCGACCATATCTGCGCCGGCATGGGCGTGGGCGATGGCCTGGCGGGCAAGCAGGTCGATGGTGGCGTCGTTGTCGACATCGAGGATGCCGTCGCGCCGCGTTTTGACGACGCCGCAGTGGCCGTGGTCGGCGTATTCGCACATGCACACGTCCGTGATGACGCAGAGGTTCGGGCAGGCCCGTTTCACGGACTCGACAGATTTGCAAATGATGCCGTCGTCCGCCCACGCTTCCGACCCGAGCTCGTCCTTGATCTCCGGAATGCCGAACAGGATGATGGCGGGCACGCCGGCCTGCTCGATCCCGCGTGCTTCCTCGGCCAGCGTGTCCGGCGAGAA
>JAPLKX010000236.1 GCA_026387845.1 Candidatus Hydrogenedentota bacterium
CGGATCCGCACGTAAGAAACGCGGCAAGATGCCGCGTCTACGTTTGCGGCCAATGTAGAAGCGGCATCTTGCCGCTTGCGGTCTCGCTGCGTCGCATCAAGAGACCCACCGTGTTCACACCAAGACCCCGGGATGGCGGAAAGGCCTGCCTTTACAAGCCCAATCAAGAACTCGCTTCGAGGTGAAAGAGCCTTACGTGCGGATTCTGGCAACGGGGAGTCTGATTGAAATTAACCAGAGCAAGTCGTATGGTAGTGCGATTGGATGGGGCGCAGGATTAATACGCGCGCCTACGCGGCGCGGAGGAGATTCGCTATGGACAAGGGAACACCTCGGCGTGAGTTCTTAAAGCAGACGGCAATAGGCATGGCGGCGTTGGGCTTGACGGCATCGACGCGGGCGCGCGCCCAGGGCGCAAACGACCGGATTCGGATCGGCCAGATTGGCTGCGGCAGCCGCGGGCTGGACGCCCACATGGCCGGCGTCAACAAGTTCGCCAAAGAGCAGAACATCGAGATAGTCGCCGTGGCGGACCCGTGGCGGGTGCGCCGTGAGATGGCCGCGGCAAAGTGCAAGGAATGGTACGGGGTCGATGCGAAACAATTCGTGAGCTATCGCGACCTGCTCGAGATGAAAGACCTCGATGCCGTGATGATCGCATCGTGCGACCACCAGCACACCACCCATCTCGAGGCCGTCGCCGCCGCGAAAAAGGACGTGTACTGCGAAAAACCGCTCGCAAAAGATTTCGAGGGGCTCAAGCGCGCCGTCGACGCCGTGAAGGCCGCCGGCATCGTAGCGCAGGTGGGCACGCAGTTGCGGAGCATGTCCAGCATGACGGGCGCGCGCGAGTTCTTCAAAACCGGCGCGCTGGGAAACGTGGCCCGCATCGAGCAGTGCCGGAACAGCAGCGCACCGTATTGGTACGGCTACCTCAAGGACGCCAAGGCGGAAGACATCGATTGGGACGAGTTCCTGATGAACGCCCCAAAGAAACCGTTCGATGCCGCACTCTACACCGGCTGGTACGGGTACCGCGACTACTCCGACGGGCCGGTGCCGGGGTTTGCCAGCCACTACCTCGATCTGATCCATTACATCACGGGCGCGCAGTTTGCCGGCAGCGCCGTGTGCATCGGCGGCGTGTATACCTGGAAGGACAAGTACAATTTCACCGCGCCCGACAACGTGCAGGCCACCTGGACATATCCCGAAGGGTTCATCGTGTCGTACTCGTCCAACTTCGGAAACGGCAGCGGCAACACCTTCAATATTTTCGGCGACAAAGGCTCCATGGACCTCGTGAACTGGGACAAGCCCGTGTTTTCAACCGACGGCGTAGCGAAAGAAAAAGGCGGCGGCAAGGCCGAAACAAAAGACGTCCCGCCCGTCGAGCATGCCGACCACTTCCTCGATTGGCTCCAGTGCCTGCGCTCCAGGCAGACGCCCAACGCCTCTATCGACGCAGGCTACCAGCACGCCGTCGCCGTGCTGATGGCGGTCACCGCAATGGACACGGGCCGCCGCCAAATCTACGACCCCGACAAGCGCGAAATCCGCGAAGGGTGATCTAAATGATGACAGCGATTCTGGTGCTGCTTGTTACGGCGGCGGGCGCCGAAGACCTGATTGCGCCGGGGGCCGTGGTCGAAAAGCTGGCCGGCGATTTCGCATTTACCGAAGGCCCGGCATCCGATTCCGCAGGGAACGTGTTTTTTACCGACCAGCCCAACGACCGAATCCTCGAGTGGGACGTCAATGGGAAGCTGACGACGTGGATGCAGCCCTGCGGCCGGTCCAACGGCCTGTGTTTTGACAACCACGGTTTCCTGTGGGCGTGCGCCGACGAGAAGAACGAACTGTGGCGCATCGGGCCGGACAAGAAGGTGACCGTCGTTGCGGGGAAGTTCGAAGGCAACCTGCTCAACGCGCCCAACGACGTGTGGGTTGCGCCGAACGGCGGGGCTTATTTCACCGACCCATTCTACAAGCGCGCCTATTGGACGCGCGGGCCGGCGGAACAGCCGTGCCAGGGCGTGTACCACGTCTCGCCCGACGGTAAAGTGGCGCGCGTGGTCGATGACCTCAAGACGCCCAACGGCATAATCGGCACGCCGGACGGCAAGACGCTGTACGTGACGGATCTCGGCGACAAGAAAACATACTCGTATTCAATCAATCAAGACGGGGCACTGGCGAATAAGACCCTGTTCTGCCAAATGGGATCGGACGGCATGACGATCGACGACCGCGGCAACGTTTACCTCACCGGCAAAGGCGTGTTCGTGTTCGACAAATCCGGCAAACAGACCGCGCACATTAACGTAGACGAACCGTGGACCGCCAACGTCTGTTTCGGCGGCAAAGACATGCACACACTCTTCATCACCGCCAGCAAAGGCCTCTACGCGCTTCGGTTGCAGGTGAAAGGCGTCGGAAGCCAGTGAGGGCCTGCACGGACTGACACCGACGAACACGGCGCAGCGGAGCCGCAACTGAAGGGCGCCCAAAGGTGTCATTCCGAGGAGCGCTGGCACATGGCTTGTACTCTTAATGC
>JAPLKX010000448.1 GCA_026387845.1 Candidatus Hydrogenedentota bacterium
ACGCATATGTACTGGGTATCGATGGGAACGGGAACTATATGGTGTCGTACGTTTACGCAGTGGGCAACATTCATGTCATCCGGTCCAGCTCGTCAGCCAACTTGAACACGGGGACTGCGGTGAATCGGATCGCCCTGACCGTCCGAGGCTCCACCCTTGAAGTGCGCCTGAATGGGGTGCTCGAGTGGTCCGGGACGGACACCAATATTAGCGGGGCCGGCCGCGCCGGACTGGCGATGGAAACCACGAGCGGTCCACCTACTACCGTCGCCTATTTCGACAATATCGCCATCACACCGGATACCCTCGAATATGAGCAAGAGGTGGTGTTGTCCTTGTTTGGACAATCCGCGGTCGGGCCGACCGCGGACTTCATCGCGGTGCCCACAGAAGGCGAGGCGCCCCTTACCGTGGATTTCGAGCAACTCTGCGAGCCCGGCGATGCGCCGATCGTATCTTGGTACTGGGACTTTGGCGACACGCACAGCAGCGATGACTCGAGTCCCACCCATATCTACGATAATCCCGCAACCTACACGGTTTCCCTCACCATCATCGACGAGAACGGGATTGAAGTCGAGGCCACGAAAGAAGGCTACATCACGGTTGGCTACCCTGTGCCCGCTATGGGTGCGCTGGGTCTAATTGTCTTGTTGGTGTGCTGCGGGCTCGGCGCTTGCCTGGCCGTGCGCCGCACCCAAAAGGGTTGATGAATCGAAGCCGCACGTCCGCTGCTATCGGTGGACGTGCGGCGTTCTTTCCTTTCAAAGTCGTCCCGCCGGCATGAGCCGCCTCTTTGGCTGCGCCCGGCGTACAACCCGCGCCCGCCAAAACCACCGCCGCCACAACAGCCGAACACACATTTTTCGCCTTATGGACATCCCTCCGGTTTTTCTCTAATATCAGTCGAGACGGATTGAGGGAGGGCATATGTCGGATTCGAGTCGACGTGAATTCATCCAAAATGGCATGATGTGTGCCGGCGCCGGCCTTGTTATGGCCGGAGTGGGGAGGGCCATGGCCGACGAAAAGGACGATTTCAAATCGTATCAGCAGCGGCGCAGGGAGGAGCTGTGGGGCCTGCTGGGCGACCTGCCCGAGAAACGCCCGCCGACCGCCGCGCTCCGTAAAACCGAGAAGCACGACGGGTTCACGCTCGAACATCTCGCGCTGGACCTCAACGGCGTCGAGCCGGTCCCCGCTCTGTTTCTCATCCCGGACAAGATCAAAAAACCGGCGCCAGCTATGCTCTACATCCACTGGCACGGCGGCAACTACGACGTCGGGAAAATGGAACTGCTCAAGGGCACCAAAGTCATGCCGCCGTACGCGCCCGTCTACGCGGAAAAGGGCATCTGCGCACTGGCCATCGACTCGTGGTGTTTCGGCGAGCGCATGCCGTATCCGGACAACGGCAGCCGCGGCGAGTCCGATGTGTTCAAGGAAATGCTCTGGAAAGGCCGGGTGCTGTTCGGGATGATGATGTTCGACGAGTTCCAGGCGCTGAACTACCTCTCCACGAGGCCTGAAATCGACCCGGCACGGATCGGGGCGTTCGGCATCTCGATGGGATCGACCAAAGCCTGGTGGCTGGCCGCCCTCGACGAGCGGATCAAACTCTGTATCGACCTGTGTTGCCTCACCGACTACGAAGCCTTGATCAAACACAAGGATCTCAGCGGCCACGGCATCTACTATTACGTCCCGAGCCTCCTCAAACACTTCCAAACCCACGAGATCAACGAACTGATCGTTCCGCGCCCGCACCTCAGCCTCAACGGGCGCCTGGACAAGCTCACTCCGCCCGAAGGCGTCGAACGGATCCGCGACTACCTGGCGCCCCTGTACCAAAAACACGGCAGGGGAGAGGATTGCCGCATCGAACTGTTCGACTGCCCGCACCAGGAATTGCCCGAAATGCGCACCATCATCCTCGAGTGGCTCGACAAGCACCTCGTCAACGCCTGATATGGAGTGCGGCCGCTCTTAGCGCGGCTTGCTGCCGCTTTTTTGCGTTGTAAGTCTTGCCCTGCAAGCAATGTTGCACTTGTCACACAAGGCTATCCTGCTGGAAAAGCGGCAGCAAGCTGCCGCACTCCAAAAGGAACCACTGAGCCAAGGAGAGAACCCTATGCGTATCGCCGTCGCCGCAGACCCGTTTGCCGTCGACCTCAAAGACGCCGTCAAGGAGCACCTCGAAGCCAAAGGCCACGCTATCCTCGACGTTGGCGCCACCCGCGGCCTCGAAATGGCCTATTTTGATGCCGCGGCCGAGGCCGCCAAGCTAATCCAGCAGGGCCGGGCCGACCGGGCCGTCCTGTTTTGCGGCACCGGCGCCGGCATGGCCATCGTCGCCAACAAGTTCAGCGGGGTCTGCGCCGTCTGCGTCGAGTCCGTGTTTGCCGCCCGGATGGCACGCGCTATCAACGACGCCAACGTCCTTACCATGGGCGCCATGATTGTCGCCCCATGGATGGCCAAAGAGATGGCCGACGTCTGGCTCGAAACCGCCCACACCCAAGGACTCGAACCCTTCGCCGATTTCCTCAAACAGGCCGTCGAAAAAGTCCGCCAAGTCGACGCAGCCCAACGCCGCTGATTTTTCACCCCGGGGAGGGGGGGAGAATCCACGTCGGGCCGCCCCCCGGCCGCGCTTCTTCGTGCCGCACTTTCGTGCGCCGTTGTTGGGGGGTGTCCCATTCTTGATTCCAGTTCACCGTT
>JAPLKX010000127.1 GCA_026387845.1 Candidatus Hydrogenedentota bacterium
CATTCCGCCATCCCGGGGTCTTGGTGTGAACACGGTGGGTCTCTTGATGCGACGCAGCGAGACCGCAAGCGGCAAGATGCCGCTTCTACATTGGCCGCAAACGTAGACGCGGCATCTTGCCGCGTTTCTTACGTGCGGATCTGGGAGGTTAAAGCCGGCAGTCGCCTTGGTGCGTCTCGGGACCTGGACTATAATGGCGTGCATCAACGCGGGACGGAAAGGACACATCACGATGACAAGAAAACACGCGGGGATATCGCGGCGGCAAATGCTCAAGCGGACGGCCGGGGCCGTTTTCCCGATGATCGTTCCGGCGTCGGTGTTCGGGGCGACCGCGCCGTCCAATCGGATCAGGGTGGCAATGATCGGCATGGGCCGGCAGGCGCGGTATGCAAACCTGCCCCCGTTCCTCGCCTCTGAACATACGATCGTGACGGCCGTGTGCGAGGCGGACGCGTGGCGGCTCGATCAGGCCAAGGCGGAAGTCGACAAGCACTATGGGAACACGGATTGCCGGGCGTACCGGGATTGGCGGGAAGTGGTCGCGCGGGATGACGTGGACGCCATCATGAACAGCACGCCCGACCATTTGCATGTGCCGATTTCGTTGGCGGCGGTGCGTGCGGGCAAACATGTGAGTTGCGAGAAGCCGTTGACGATGTCGGTCGCGGAAGGGCGCGTGCTGGCGGATGCCGTGAAGAAACAGGGCGTCGTGTTCCGGACGGACAGTGAGTGCCGGTCAAACGCGTATATGCACCGGGCGGTCGAACTGGTTGTCAACGGGTACGTCGGCCGGCTCAAGCACGCGGTCGTAATCGTGCCGACCGGCGACGAGGCGGGCGGCGACCCCACGCCCGCGCCCGTGCCCGAAGAGTTGGACTACGACATGTGGCTGGGTCCGGCGCCGATGAAACCGTACACGCTCGACCGGGTCCATCCGCGGAAGTCGCTCGAGCGGCCGGGCTGGATGTGGTGCCGGGACACGTGTGAGGGCATGATCACGAATTGGGGCACGCACCTGCTCGACGTGTTGCAGTTGGCGCACGGTTCCGAGCGGACGGGGCCGATCGAGGTCGAGGGTACGGGCGAATATCCGGCGCCCGGCTCAGGCTTGTGGGACGTCCTGCTGCATTTTAAGGCGCAGTTCCGGTACGCGGACGGCGTGACCGTGGATTACGCGACGGGCGACGCGCCGTACGTCCGGTTCGACGGCGAGGAGGGGTGGATTCAGAGCACGTGGTTCTCGGGCAACGATTTCAAGGAGGGTCTTACCGCAAGTTCAGACACCCTTCTCCACACAAAACCGAAGGAAGGGGACATCCACCTGCCCCAACGGGCGGACAAGGAAGACTTCATCTACGGAATCAGGACGGGCAAGCCCGTTATGGCCGATGCCGAGATTGGACACCGGACGTGCTCGATGGGCCAGATCGCGCATATCGCCGTTCAGGTGGGCCGCAAGCTTGCATGGGACCCGGATACAGAACGGTTCGCAGACGATGCCGCGGCGAACGCGTTGCTCGAACGTCCGATTCGCGGCGACTGGATGAAGGGATAGCGCCCCGCAACGAGGATACACCATGGGAATCAGAAGGATGCTCCTTTTCGGGATGTTGAGTCTTGCCGTGGGGCCGGCCTGCGCAGCGGAAACACCGGGCGGGCTGGCCAACCCATTCTTCGCCTTCAAAAACAGCATGGAGACCGCTGGCCCGGCATCAGTCGAAGAACAGGTCAAAATCCTCGCGGATATCGGCTTTGACGGGTTCGACAATCGCGACCTGAACGATCTGAAAGCAGAGCTCGAAGCGATCGACCGGCACGGCCTGAAACTCCTTACGATCTATTTCACGGTAAGAATCGACGAGGGCGAGACGCCCTTTAATCCGCTGCTCCCGGAGGCGCTCCCGCTGCTCCGCGACCGCGGCACGATCCTTTGGTGCAACACACACAGCAAACAGTTCAAACCCTCCGACCCCGCCGGCGACTTGCGCGCCGTGCCCATCTTCCAGCAGATCGCGGACCTGGCGGCGCCGTTCGGCGTGCGCGTCGCGCCATACCCCCACATCAACCTTTGGGTCGAGTCGCCCGAGGACACAGCCCGGCTTGCCGACAAGGTGAACCGGCCAAATTTCGGCACGTCGTTCAACCTGTTCCATTGGCGGGCGCTCGGCGACCGGAAACAGCCGATCGAGGAAGTGGTCCGGCGTGTCGCGCCGCGGATGATGGTGATGTCCATCAACGGCAACGACGGCACGATCGCCGTGGAAGGAATCAGCCCGCTGCTCGAACCCCAGATTGACCAGTATTACGCCGTGCTAAAGGCATTTCGCGACGCTGGCTACGCCGGGCCGGTCGGCCTGCAATGCTATCGCGTCCCCGGCGACCCCACCGAGCATCTCCGGCAATCCATGGCCGTGTGGAGAAAACTCAAGGAACGTTTCGAGACCGCGTCCCCCTCGCAGTAGCCCCATCGAGCGCCGGCCACCGCATGGTGTGTCCATGAGTGACCTCGGTCCGTCCGGGGACTCAGCAAGTTCAAATCCCGTCGCCCCGACCATTTTACTTCCCGGGCAACTGCGAGTCGTATATTCTGTGTGGCATCACAAATACGCGTGGAAGGCGGTTTGTGAGCCGTGTGGTATAATGCTTTCCAAGGAGCAGGCAAGAATGCGCAATGAGTTTACAGCGATCATCGAAAAAGATGGCGAATGGTACATTGGCTATTGTTTGGAAGTGCCTGGGGCCAACGGACAAGGCAAAACAATCGATGAATGTAAACGAGATTTGGCGGCTGCCGTGGCGCTGATCTTGCAGGACAGGCGTGAGGATATGCTTCGGGGGGTTCCGGCTGACGCCTGCCGAGAAGTGATCACCGTTGAATGAAGCGGGAGGCGCTTCTCCGGATCTTGCGCAAGTCGGGCTGTTTTCTGAAACGGGAAAGGGCGTCGCATTCTCTGAGGTGCAATCCTGAGACAGGGCACCTCGAGGCTGTACCCAGCACGTAGAGATTTCTGACCGGCTGGCCCAGAAAATCCTACGGGCACTATCGGTGCGCGAACAAGACCAAGATTGCGAGCAGTAACCGCAATGGCCGACCGGCAATGGCCGGAAGTTCTCCGAGATCAGATGGGAATGCCCCCACCATTTTAAGTTTTGTCCAGCCAAAGGCTTGTACAAACAAGTCTTTGGCGTTTTTTGTTTTTAACTCGGCTTTGGCCGGGTAGTGGCGCAGTGGTCGGGGGTGCGACTTGCCTGGCGGGATCATGTAAGATAGGAAAGGCGAATGCCAAGTGCTACGGAGGTGCGGACATGGCAAGACGTATCTACATTACTGAGCAGGACCGGCAGCGACTGGCCGAGAGCATCGAGGTATTACGGGAGTCGCTTGACAAACGGGAATTGCCTCACGTCCGCCAGTTGGAGGCCGAGATCAAGCGTGCGGAGATTATCCTGAATCCACAGGACGTACCGGGCGACGTGATTACGATGCGTTCCCGGGTGCGTTTGCGCGAGGTGCGGGGCGGGACCACCCAGGAATTGACGCTGCAGTATCCGGCGGAAGCGGATCCGCAACAGGGGGCCATCTCGGTCCTGGCGGCTTTGGGTACTGCGATGCTTGGCTACCGCGTGGGCGATAAGTTCGAAGTGGTCCTGCCTAAAGGGAAGAGAGAGTTTCAGGTCGAAGCGATCCTTTATCAACCGGAAGCGGCAGGCGATTATAACCTGTAAGGACAGATAGTCCATGAGCAGGCAAAAACCACGTTTGTCCACCGAGACGGCACTCGAAGAGCGCGTCAAGGAGTTGACGTGCCTGCTCAAGGTGGCCCAAATTGCCGCAAACCCCGGCATTTCGCTCGATGAAATCCTCCATCAGGCGATCGCGCTGCTGATCCCCGCTTGGCAGTACCCGGAGATTACGTCGGCTCGAATCGTGGTGGACAGGCAGGTTTATGCCGCGGATAATTTCCGGCAGCCCGCCCACAGTCAGCGGGCCGAGGTGGTGGTTAACGGGGCGCCGCGGGGATTTGTTGAAGTGGTGTATCTGGAAAAGAGGCCGCGCGGCGACGAAGGCCCGTTTCTCTGTGAGGAGCGAAACCTGATTGAAGCCGTGGCGCAGCAGGTTGGTCTAATTGTGAACCGGAAGGATGCGGAGCAGCAGCGGGCCCTGCTCGAGAACCAGTTGCGCCACGCCGACCGGCTCGCGACGATCGGCCTGCTGGGTGCGGGCGTGGCTCATGAACTGAACGAGCCGTTGGGTAATATTCTTGGTTTCGCCCAATTGGCCAAAAGATGCCCCGAGCTGCCGGAGAGCGCACGCCTGGATCTTGACAAAATTGAGGGCGCATCGCTGCACGCGCGCGAGGTTATCAAGAAGTTGCTGGTGTTTGCGCGGCAGGTCCCGAGCGAGCAACGGGTGACGGATGTCAATCAGGTGGTGCGTGACAGCCTTTATTTTTTTGAAGCGCGGTGCGCAAAGACCGGCGTCACGGTCGAGTATGACCTGGATCCGGATTTGCCGGCGATCTGCGCGGATCCTGCGCAGATAAACCAGGTGCTGG
>JAPLKX010000597.1 GCA_026387845.1 Candidatus Hydrogenedentota bacterium
CAAAGGCTCGCACCAAACTACTGTTGCCAAGCGCCGTCAGCATGCCGGCACGCGCCCGGCAAGCCGGGCGGCTAAACGTGGTGTTGTCTTTCGGCGCTTGCGGCCCGCCCCGGCATGCCCTAAAATGTCGTCATGGTTTCCACGCCCAACGGCGACAAGTCCGTGGCTCAGACGCGCTGCGATGCGCCGGCGCCTCTCGACGGCGACGTGCGGCAGTCGATGTCCGGCCCGGGCTCGGGCGGGTTCGAAGGCGGCATCGCCGTTCCGCGGATCATCGCCCCGTCGCTCCTTGTGCCGGCCGAAGTCGTGATCTTCGAGATGAAGCCGTCGCTCTGGTACGTGGCGTTTGTAAGCCTGCCGATTGCGGGGGCGGGGCTGGCGCTCTTCCTCCTGTCGCGTGTGGTGCTTGACCTGCCCGAATCCCTGCGCTACTGGGGCGCTTTCTTCGGAAGCTCGATCGTGGGCCTGCGCATCGCCATCGCGCTGCTCCAGTGGCTGGGGCGCACCTACGTGCTGACGGACCGGCGGATCCTGACGCAATCGGGCGTCGTCAACGTCGCGGTCGAGACGCTGGGCCTGGAGGACATCGAGAGCCCGTTCGTCGCCCAGGCGGCCGCCCAGAGGCTCCTCGGGATCGGAACGCTCTTCTTCCGCCCCATGCCGGGGGTCCGATGCCCGCCGCTCTCGTGGGACCACATCAGCCAGCCGGCCAAGGTCCATGCCGAGGTCGTCGAGCAGATCGAGCGCTGGCGCCGCGCCCAGTCGATGCTCAAGAGGCCGGAACAGCGGGAACAGGGAACGGGGAACCGGGAACCGGAAATGTAGGCCGGGGCAACGCCCCGGCATCAACTTAAGAACAGATTTCCCTCTTGCGCTCTTTGCGGTTCAATTCGCCGTTCCCCCATACCTTCGCCGCCGCACAAGGCCGAGCATGCCCAAGGCCACAAGGGCCAGCGTTGCCGGTTCCGGAAGCGCGGTCATGTTGAAGCTGGCCGTGGCGGTGTTGAAGTCGAGCTTCAGGGGAAAACACAGCGGGTCGGCCGGGTCAACCAGCGGGCTGATGTTCGTCACCGTGAACTCCGACACCCCGTGGCCCAGCAACGCCACGAAATCCAGCGACTGGCCGGGGCCGAACGCACTGCCGAGAATCTGGCCGTCGGCCGTCACCCGGAGCAGCCCGAACCCTGTCGGAAAATCACTGATCTTCGTGAACAGCGACTGGCCGGTCATCTCGTAGTCGAACCCCCACGCCGTGGCCGGGTCGATCCAGGTGTTTCGCGGTACACCTGTGAACTGGAACATATTTGCCGCGATCACGGTTGGCATGACGGGGTTGATCGCGGTCGCCCCAGCGGCGTCGAAACCGACATAGTCAAGAAACCAAGCACCATCTCCGTCGGTCGAGGGATAAGCGCTAAACAAAACAGTAGCATTGTGGCCGCGCATCCCCGCCGGGATGGCTACGGAGGTCTGCGTCCATGCCGCCGGCATTTGGTCCACCGCGTAGTATGCAGAGAGATCGGCAGAACTGAGCCTTACCGCCATATTGGAATTACCCATCGAGTTGTTGTGACCGTAATGCATGAAGGTCAAGAAGCTCGCGTTGGTTGGCACCACGAAGGACTGCGACAGATCCGACCCTGATTGCATAGGCGGAATCTCAGGATCACCAAACCACATTGACATCCAATTGAGGAGGACCCACGTATTGCCCCCCGAGGTTTCCAGTTGGGGGTTCCAGCCTGTCCACCCCGTTAGCCCCGCCTGGAAGTCGCCGTTGACGACAGTCCCCATGTTATAGCCCGGCGGCCGCGGTGACCCCTGGCCCTCAGCGTAACCGGCAGACAACACCCCGATGAGAATCACGAGAACGGCAGTGGACGTGCGCACAGAGGCTCTCCCTTCCTGGTTCGACAGCCCAACTTCCCTGTGGTGCGCGGCGGTTCCCCCGAACCGCCGCACAAATCGCAATCCTGCGCTATCGTACTGGACCGCGCCGCACGCCCCGCCCCCGAGCCAAGACAAAAAAGACCGGGCCGCCCCGAGTGCCGAGGCGGTTCAGGCCCTTGCCTACACGCATGCTTCCCCCTTACGCGGATACTATAGCACGGATTTCCGGATTGTCAAATCGCGGCGGCTTACTTTTCAAATTCTCTGCCGTCCGTATACACTATGATTGTCATGCGTATTCCATACTATCGAGCGGCCCCCTCGCCGAGACCACCTCCGCTGCGCTGCGGGTGGCCCTGCGGCGCCTCACGGGCCTGACGCCGCTGGCCTTCCGGGAGCGTTTCCGCCTGCGGTAGGCGTCCGTCACCATTGAATACGCGGGTTCCACGGTAGCGCCGTTCAGCAACGGTGCGCCTGCCGCGCCGGGCACGGCTGCAAACAGCGCGAGCCTGTCCGATAATTCAAAGGCATCGAACATGTAGGCCGGGACAACGTCCCGGCTTTTCGTTATCGAAAGCCGGGGCGTTGTCCCGGCCTACATTTCGGCTCGAACGTGAGCGTTGCCAATCGTGGCCATAAGTCCTTGAGCCACAACCGGTTACGGGTCACGAATTGTCGGACAGCCTCACGCAACAGCGTGGCCGTGCCACCCGGCGATTCTTCGGTTACGCCGTTAGAACGTCAGCATGTCGTGGTACTCGTGCAGGCGGCGGTCGATCTCATCGATCGAAAGGCGCTCGAAGCGGCG
>JAPLKX010000517.1 GCA_026387845.1 Candidatus Hydrogenedentota bacterium
TTTCATTTCGGCCGCTTTGACGTTCTCCGGAATCCTCAGAACTCCTCTGCCGCCGGGCGCCACGTCGGGCGAAACGCACGCTGCGCCGTTGCAGGAGAACGTCAACTCGCTGAGATTGGTGAATGAATACCGGTTCTCGACAGGTATCGAAACGGCGCTGCCGCCGGGGCCGGACTCGATCTCGCGCGCCGGAAACCACACCGGGCTGAAGATATTCTTTGCCAGGTACCATTCGGGTTTGGGCCTGCGCCATGCGTCGATCAAGCCCCAAAAACCGTGGCGCCAGGCGTAGCCGACTTTGCGGCCATCGGGCAGGTAGTAGGGCTCGTCGATGGCCGCCCAAATGGCGCCGCCAATTAGGCGGTTGGAATTGTAGATATGGGTCCATGTGCCGGGCGGTGTGCCGGGATGGGTGTAGGTTTGATCGAAGCTTTGCGCACAATACCGGCCCCACTCCGAGTCGGGCATGCTGTGGCCGTGCCCCCAGAGTTCGCGGAGGCCGGGGTTAATCATGACGTCGGTCTGCTCGTGGCATATGGGAAAAAAGTATTCACCGAGAAACACGGGGCGCGGGTCGTCCTTTATCTGGTCGTCATACGGCATGGGGGGATAGTGGAGGTTTGCGATATCGCAGACGCGCTCCGGGTCGGGATTGTTGAAGGTGGTTGGCCGCGAGGGGTCGATTTTTTTGCAGAGGCCGTTGGCGATTTTGAAAGAGCGGTTGAATGCCGACTCATTGGCCAGCGACCAAATGATTACGCTGGGGTGCGCGCCGTGGTAGTCGATCATGGCGGACGTGGGCGTCAGAACTTGGCGCAACGGCGTCAGATCCTCCGACGGGGCCACCCAGCAGAAGGGGGCTTCCACCTCGACGTACATGCCGATGCGGTCCGCCGCATCGAGCAGTTCCTGCGTGGGCGGATAGTGCGAGGTGCGGATGTAGTTGAGGTTGGCCTGTTTCAGGAGAAGGACATCCTGCTCGGCGTGGCGGCCCGTATCAGCGCGGCCGGTAAGCGGATCGAGTTCGTGATGGCAGGCGCCGGCGAGTTTTACCCTCTCGCCGTTCACGTAAAGTTGCGTGCCGCGGATTTCGATTTTTCTGAAACCGATCTGCCGTTCAATTCGTTCCAACACTCGCCCATCCTGCTTCAATTCGGCAACGAGTTTGTAAATGGCGGGTTTTTCAGCATTCCATTTGCCAGGATTCTTAACGGTTGCACTCAGGGAGACGGGTGTGATGCCGGGCGCTGCACGAAACGATTTCAATGCCTCTTCTTTCGCGAGAGCAATGGGGGTTCCGTCTTGCGCATACAGGCCGGCCTCGAGTTCGAGGTCCTCAACGTCGCCGCCCGGGTTGTCAATGGCGGCATTTATGCGAAGGATGCCGTCGGTATAGCGAGCATCGAGGCCGGCATCGAGTTGCAGGCTGCGGACGTTTATTGGCGGCAACGCAAACAGCCACACGGAGCGGTCGATGCCGCCGAGATTGTGGAACGCGTAACCGCACGAATAGGAAAGTTTCTCGGAAACGGTATCGACCACCATGTCCAGGCGCAGCTTGTTAGGCTGATCCGCTCGGGCATATTGCGTGATCTCCCACTCGACGGGTGTGAACAAGTTTTCGCTGTACCCCAGCTCCTGGTCGTTGAGATAGTAGCGCGTGCCGGCGTGAATGGCATCGAAGCGCAGGAAGACGCGTCTGCCCTGCCATTCGTTGGGGAGCAGGAACTCGCGCGTCATGGTGACGTGCTGGTCGAGCGGGACATCATACCCTTGTTGCAGCCACTGGCCGGGCACCTGGCAGGTGCCGGTTACCACGGGTTCAGCCGGTGTTGCGATTTGCCAGAGGCCGTTCAGCGACAGGCGGCCCTCCTTGATGCCTTCAACCTGCGCCGGCATGGGCCGGTACGTCACGGGTTCAAAATGGAGGTCGTTGCGCTCGAGCCGGCGCCGGGCCTCAGCGCCGTTGTGGCGCGCGATTACGTCGAGCGGTGTTATCGAGCCGCCGATGTCAAAGAGACTGCGGGCAAATGTGAAACAGCCGTCGGGGCCGGTTATTGTGGTCGCCTTTTGTGTCTCCGCCTGGACCAACTGCACGTCGGCGCCCGCAACGCCATCATACGAAAGACCCAGTACGACGCCTTCAACTGGCCCCACCAACCCGTTGACGCCGCTCAGATAGATGACGTTGGGAGACGGTTTTGGCGCCCACAATTCGACCACCGACACGACCACGTTGACTTCCGCCTCCAATCGGAAATGCAGCGCCAGCGCGCCGCCGGCCACCGCTTGGGCGGGCACGCGAAACAACAGCCGCTCCGATTTTCCTTTTGGCAACGGGTGAGGCCCGTGCAGTGGCACAGCCCCCGCCCACAGGCTTTGCGCGCGGTTGTTGAACGCCTCGTTGGCATAGACGACGGCGACAATGTATTCGAGTTGGGGATCGAGGCCGGAGTAAACCGCATCGATCTGCCGGGGGTTCGTAATAACGGATCGGGCCTTTTCGTCATCGGGCACTTGATCGCGGGTGAATGTGTGGGTGGTGGTGTCGGGGTTCTTGATGAAATGCGGCTGCCGGTCCGGAATGCCGCAGTCGTCGTACGCCTGCAAGTGGTAACCATCGGGTATTTTGTCGATGGCGCAATCTGCAGGCGCCTGTCCGGTCACAAGCATAAGCACAGTGGCAAAAGCGATGGAACCGCACATCGGTCAGTATCTCCGGGTTCTTCTGTGACGCTCGGGCGACAAGGCGCAAAGGGAAATTTGACACACATGGGGGCACTACATATAATACCGCGCTTACATAATATCATCAACTGGGTGCAGAGAGCGGGGTACTGCGGGATGAGGCGCTGCAATGAGTCGGGCATGCTGGCCATATTGACCGTGCTGTGTCTGTGCCTGACGTGTTGCCCGCAGCACAAGGAGGTCGATCCTTGTCAGGGTGGTCCGGCGGGCCCTTTTTCCCTTAGCGATTATTTTCCCATGGCGGAGGGCAACTCGTGGACTTGGCGCCTGTACCTGTCCGACGAACCTGGCGACGAGGTGTCTGTTGACTTTTCGCTGACGATCGACGAGGCAGTGGTTTCGGGGGAGTATGAAGTGTGCCACGGGACACTCGATGCGCCCTGGTATATTCTGCTGGGACTTTCATGGCTTTTCGGCGGGGGAGACAGTGGGTACCTTACGTCGGTGGACGGGCTTCTCTATTACGGCCGTGACGGCGCGGGTGCTGAGGCGCGCATAGCCGCGCTGCCTGCGCTGGAAGGATGGAAGGTGGTCCCGCTTCATTCTGACTTGAGCCCGCGCATGGTGGAAACGGAGAGTGACGGCAAGCCGCTGTTTATCCAATATTGCGGCGGTTATTTTCCGGATTCCGTGCTTGATTCGGTTCGGCTCGATCTTCTTCCGGCGGAGTTTTATCCCACCGAGCCCATCGTGATTTTGCACACTTCCAAAGACGGTTACGACTGGTCGCGCAACAAGATGGTGTTGGGGCGCGGGACCGGTTTGTTGTTCGGCAAGACCAGCTTTGGCCGGTTTTATTTGCGTTCGGCGACAGTAATTGCAAGTCGTTAGATGTCCATGGGTGAAACTCCGTTCAGCGTGCTGGAACGGTTTGGGGAAATACCAACAACCTAATAGGTAAGGAGAAACATCATGAAATCATTGAGGCGCGTAGCAGGTGTAATTGTATTGGCCGTGTTGGTAATTACGGCCGGTTGCCCGGAAAAACAGGAACCGGAACTGGCTGTCGACCAGGCGAGTCTTTCGATTGATCCAGAGGGAGATGGGGGGACGATTACAATTCGCAATGGCGGCGGCGGCGACCTCGAGTGGAGTATCGATGCAGACGTTGATTGGATAACGTTTACACAAAACGAGGGAACAGGCGATGCCGTTGTGAACGCCGTCATTAACCGCGATGACCTCCGGGCATTGTCGACGAACAACGCCACCATCACGATTACGTCTTCGGGCGGAACCGTGCAGATTCCGGTCGTCGTAGCCTCGCCGGTTGCGGGGCTGGACCCGGCCTACATGCCGTTTGCGAAGGGCAACATTTGGCGGTTGACAATGCGATCGAACTGAATACGTGGTGGGTGAACGTCGATGGTGTTTGGTACATCACGCTGGACCCGGCGGAACTGGATTCGCTCCCCAACACCGATTCGCTCATTCCGTTTGTAGGTTTGGTGAAGATGCCCGGAAAGATTATGTACCTTATGTACAGCGATCGCCTGACGACGCTGCTTACCGACGCATCCGACATTCTCAACGCTGCCACGGAAGCCGCAGGCGACTATGAGGCCGAGTTGGCGGCGTTCCTGGACAGCGTGATGGTTGACGAGGACGAGGACGGCTACGCGGAGACGCTCGATCTTTCGCCATTGTTCCCGATCCTGAATGCGTTTGGCGCGGAATTCGACGAATATGGGAACGAAAATGCAATCCTGGCCGATGGGGTCGAGCTTCTTGCCGATGTTGCTTCCTCCGTTGAACCGATCAGTTTGTTTGTGGATGCCGCAGAGGCCATCATCGAGCAGGCCATGGACGAGTTGAACGCCCTGGCGGCGCCGGAGGACGCCGAAGAGTCGTTGCTGGCGCTTGGTGAATCGTTCGGCAGTGAGTTTGACACCTACCAGAACGCGGATCCGTTGATCGAGAGTATCGTGGTGACGCTGGCGGTTGCCGCGGGAAACGACCGCGTATTCGCGGATCTCGGAAGCACCGAAGAGGACGCGGCGGCCCTTGAGACGTTCTACATGGACGTTGTTGAGTTCATGTTCCCTTACGAAGAAGAGTACGCGCTCAAAGCGGTGGCCGCGCTCAAAGCGTTGGAAGTGAAGACGATCGCCGAAACCATCATCGGCAGTTATATCGGCATCGAGCCGGGGGACGTCGATAAGCTGATGGAATTCATCGACGGCTATGATTCCGAGAACGCGCTCGTAACCAGCCACCAGACGGCCCTGCTCGAGGTCCTGACGGCGGCCCGGGAAATCGTGGTGGTTCTCGATACCTACAAGCTGGGCGATTTCCAGGTGTCGAACTTGAAGGCGTTCAGCGAGGCGCTTGTAGAGTGGGCTGACGGATACGTGACGGACCACGCGGACGATACCATCGCGCAGGGTGCCGCTATTATTGCGGACGCGTTCGATGCGGTGGTCGAGAAATTGCTGGATATCGAGCCGTATATTCAGGAGATCACGGGCGATATCGACCAACTGACAGAAGACGTGGACAACCCGACCGACGCTGCGTTCAAACTCGAGTCGTACAAGAAGATGTTTGGCGACCTGGCGGCGTTCTTCGGAGGCTATGCGGCCGCGACTGAGGAAGGGGATGACGCCCTGGCAGCCGTTTTGGGTATCTATTTGGGGGCCGCCGAGACCGTGGCGCAGTTGATCATAAACCTGAACGCGGAACTCGATAACGCGGTTTATCTCGAAACCGCCGGCAGCCTCGAAAGCCTGTTACCCGACTGGCCGTACCCGATGGAGTTGAGCGATTTCGGCGTGGGCAATCAAACCGACTGCCTTGCCGCCCAAATAACCATTCCGGAACCGGACTACGATAAGGAGGGGGAAACGGAGGAACACGTGGTTCCAATAGCCATCTGGGGGCGCAATGTGGGCCCGGTCCTGTTTGGGCCGCTGCCGCTGCAAAGCGCCACCGTCGGTGGAGTGACATACGGCCGGTAACCGCTGGTAACGGCTGACAAGCCTGGACTTGGCATGGTGCTGGCGCATCATGCCAAGTCCTTTATGTCCGGCACGTGCGGCTGACGTAGACGCAGATGAGGCAGGCGCAGGTTCTATATGCCCGCGCCTGCCACTTATTTACCCACCTGCTTACTCCGTTGCGTTTTCCCGAAATGCGTTTCTGTGCGTGCTATAGTGTGGAGGATTCTGGAGAAGGAGCAGGCCGATGATTTGGCGGGTGGTCTTCGTGTTTTTCCCGGCGTTGTACGCCTTTTCGGCGGGCGGGGAAGATTTCTTACGGGCCGGAGCGCCGCTCCCTTTTTCGTTCACGTACGGCGGGCGCACGTACGCGGGAACGTTTCCGGCTGATTGGACAGCCGAGCACACATCGAGAAAGGTTGATCCCAGCCGCAGGCAACACGATTACGTGTGGCGGGATCCGTCTACCGGGCTTGAAGTGCGCATCGAAATGACTCAATACCGCAAATATGACGCAGCGGAATGGGTTATTTACCTTATAAACACGGCACATAATGAGACGCCGATTATCGAAAACATAAACGTGCTTGATTTTTCTTGGGCTGGAGGGGATGGCAGCCCGTGCGACATTTATTACGCCGAGGGAAGCCATGAGAAGATTACTGATTTCCAACCGATGCGGAAGCCGCTCGAGGAGGGAGTCCCGGAGGTGTTCACGCCGTATGGTGGGCGGCCGTCGGACGGGTTTCTGCCGTTCTTCAACGTGGCGGCGCCGGGCCGCGGGCTCGTCGTCGCGATAGGCTGGACAGGGCAGTGGAAGGCGGCGTTTACGCGGGGCGAGGGGCGGGTTCGAGTTCAGGCGGGGATGGATCTGGCGCGGTTCAAACTGTTGCCGCATGAGCGCGTGCGGATGCCGTCGGTGCTGCTGCTGCCGTGGAAGGGCGACGACCGGATGGTGGGGCAGAACCGGTTCCGCCGCCTGTTGCTGGATCATTTCGTGCCGCGTTACAACGGGGAGCCGGTTGGGTCGATGACGGCGGCTTCTCCGCACGCGGTCGTGCCGTTTGAAAAGACGACGGAGTCCAACATGATCGAGGCCATTCGGAACATCGCGGCGCACAAACTGCCGGTGGATTATTTCTGGATTGACGCGGGCTGGTTTACGTCGCCGGGCGGCAACTGGGCTCGCGGTGTGGGCAACTTCGCGCCGGACCCGGCACGTTTCCCGCGCGGGCTCGGGCCGGTGGCGGATGCGGCGCACGCGGCGGGGATGAAGTTTTTGCTGTGGTTTGAGCCGGAGCGGGTGATGCCGGGCACGTTTTTGTATGAGCAGCATCCCGAGTGGCTGTTGAAGCCGCCGGATAACATGCCCGAGGCGGTGCGGTACCAATTCACAGACCAGTTTAATCTGCTCGACCTGTCGCGCCCGGAGGCTTCTGCGTGGCTGAAGCAAACAGTCTCGAATACGATTGAAGAGATCGGCATCGACGCCTACCGGAACGATTTCAACATGTACCCGTTGTTTTACTGGCGCCAAGATGAGCCGGCGGATCGGCAAGGCATCCGGGAGATTCGGTATGTGGAGGCGCTGTACGAGTATTTCGATGCGCTGCGGGAACGGCGCCCGCAACTGCTTCTGGACACGTGCGCCAGCGGCGGGCGGCGGATCGATCTCGAGATGATCAAGCGGGCGTTGGTGCTGACGCGGTCGGATTATCTGTGGGACCCGACCGGCCAGCAATGCCACACGTACGGTCTTGCGCAGTGGCTGCCGATCACGGGGATCGGCGCGGCGGACATCGATCGGTACAAGTGCCGGTCGGGCTATGGGACGCACTTTGCGTTCGCGATCGACTATTTCTCGCAAGACGAATCGGTGTGGGAGTCGGCGCGGGCGACGCTCGAGGAGTGCAAGGCGCTAGGGGAGACGTTCCGCCACGATTTTTATCCGCTCACGCCGTATTCGACGAGCAACGACACGTGGATGGCCTGGCAGTTCCATGACGCGGAAGAGCAGCGGGGGCTTGTCCAGGCGTTTCGCCGGCAAGAGTGTGAGACGACGGAGATCCGCTGCTCGCTGCACGGCTTGGATGAGAAGTCGGCGTACGAAGTGACTAACCTTGATACGCACGAGACGGCGCCATTTTCCGGAAACCACCTTCTTAACGATGGATTGACCATCACGTTGAGTGAAAAACCCGCGGCGGCGATTTTCACGTATGCCATGCGCACAACGCAGTAGGCCCCGAATTCTGCGAGGCCGTATGTTATACTCCGGGCCATGGAATCGTGGCTGTTAGAGGTGGTGTGCTGTCCGTTGTGCCGTGGGGCGTTGGTGGCGGAGGGGCCGGGTGCGCGATGCGGGGGATGCGGCAAGGTTTATCCGTTGCGGGACGGGGTTCTGGACCTCCATCCGTTGCCGAGCGAGGAATCGCTTCAGGAGATGGCGGCGCACGAGGCGATGGCTGCGAAGTGGCTTGACGAGATCGTGCCGGCGCATCTGCACAACCGGTTGACCGGCGAGGCGGGGAACAGGCTGCACTGGTCGTTTCCGCGTGTCGAGGACAAGGAGTTGGCGGGGGCGGTGCCGCAGTTCAAGCGGCTCGATGATATCGCGGAGGATTATTTTGAGTTGCTGGACTGGCTCCGGCTTGGGCGGGACGACGTGGTGGCGGAGGTTGGGGCGCACATGGGTTGGAGCGCGCGTTATCTGGCGGAGCGTGCAGGCCACGTGGTGGCGACCGATATCAGCCCGCACCTGTGCTATGCCAAAAACTATTGGACGGACAAGGCGCGGTTCGAGTGCGTGTACAGCAATATGGAGGCGTTCCCGTTTCGGGACGGTTCGCTGGACCTGATCTTCGCCGTCGCGACAATCCACCACCTGGCGGATTTGACATCGTTCTTCAAACACTGCCGGCGGGCGTTGCGGCCGGGCGGGCGCGCGGTCTTTTTTGCGGAGCCGGTGGCGGGGCGGTGGGACGCCGAGGCGCGCGAGCGGTTTGGCGCGGAGGAGAAGGCGATGGGCATCCAGGAGCACATCTACAGCATCGGCGAATATTTTAGGGCGGCACGGCGAGCGGGTTTGACGCCCGGCGTGGTGCCGATGACATCATTGATGCGGGACCCGCGGCGGAACTGGCCCTGGCTTCGCCGGATTGGCCTATGGTTGATCGAGTCGGGCCTGGGCCGCAGGTGGTTATTCCGCCGCGTGATTTACCGGC
>JAPLKX010000296.1 GCA_026387845.1 Candidatus Hydrogenedentota bacterium
ACACGTCCTGGTGATCGGCCCCCGTGGCATGGGGAAAACAATGCTTGTGCTGCGCGCGGTGGCGGAGGTGCGGCGGGATGAGTCGCTGCAGAGCAAATGGTATCCGCTGGTTTTTGCGGAAGAAAGCTATGAAGTAACGACGCCGGGCGAGTTCTGGCTCGAGGCGCTGTTTCACCTCTGGCACCAGACTAAGGACGACCGCTGGGGACGGACGTATGAGGACCTGCGGAGGGAATCCGACGAGACTCGGTTGCGGGAGCGGGCGCTGGGGCAAGTCCTGGATTTCGCGGACTCGGTGGGGAAGCGGATTCTGCTCGTGGTCGAGAATCTGAACATGATGCTGGGCGACCAGATCAGCCAGGACGACGCCTGGGTGCTTCGCCACACGCTTCAACATGAGCCGCGCGTGATGATGCTGGCGAGCGCAACAGCCCGTTTCGATGAAGTGGAAAACGCGGGAAAAGCCATGTTCGAGATGTTCAGGCCCCTTCGGCTCGAGCCACTCACGGAAGACGAGTGCCGGAAGGTGTGGGTGTCGTTCACGGGCCTGGAGCCGGGGCAAAACCAAATCCGGCCTATTCAGATCCTTACCGGCGGCAGCCCGAGGTTGCTGGCGATTATCAGCACGTTTGCGGCCGGCCGGTCGTTCAACGACCTCATGGAGGATCTGACGCAACTCGTCGACGACCACACGGAGTATTTCAAGACGCATCTCGACAACCTAGCCGCCACCGAGAGAAAAGTCTACCTCGCCCTCGCGGAGATCTGGGATCCCGCCACGGCGCGAACCATCGCCGAGGCCGCCCGGCTTAACGTAAACGCGACCAGTTCGCTGCTGAAACGTCTGATCAGCCGTGGCGCGGTCGTCGAGATCAACTCGGAACAGCGCACCAAGTGGTACCAGGTGGCCGAGCGGCTCTACAACATCTACTACCTGATGCGCCGGAGAGGATCTCCATCGAGCCGCGTCAGGGCCGTCGTCAACTTTATGATCAATTTCTATGGCGAGGAGGAGTTGGTCGGGATTGCGCGGGGCATTGCCGAAGAAGCTCTCAACGCGAACGCGCTGCCACATGAGAATCATTACGTTGCACTTGAGCACATCGTGTGCAGCAGTTCGCCTTATCTTCGAGAAAAAATCTTGCGCGAAATACCGCGCAGTCTGCTGGAAAGCCCCGAGGCGCCTCCTTCGTTACGGGCGTTGGCTGCTGAATCGTCGGGGCGGCAGGCTGCGCAGTTCAAGTCGCATACTGCAGGCGAGAGGATCACGAGGCCGCCAGAAGAGGAAAAGGTAGCGGGAGCCGGCGGTGGAATCGGAAGAGGGGCCGATGCTGTAAAGACATTTGAAGGACCAGTGGAACTACCACCGGAAGACGCGTGGGAGTGGGTGATTTTAGGTGTATTCCTGCAGAACGAACTCAAGCGGTACGCGGAAGCTGAAGAAGCTTATCGGAAAGCGGTAGACCTGGAGCCCGGTATTGCCTCGGTGTGGCTGTTGTTGGGGCAACTGCTTCACCGCGACCTCAAGCGTTTTACCGAAAGTGAAGAAGCTTATAGGAAAGTGATCGAACTGAAGCCCGAAAACGCCATCGAGCTCGATTGGAGCCAGGTGCGGGCACGAGAAGAATTGACTGCCCTGCTTATTGAGCAAGACGAGCGGCGCAATGAAGGCGTCCGGTTGGCCGAACAGTGCGTAGAGGACCATCCGCAAGATGTTCGATTGTTGAATGGCCTGGCACGTTCGTTCTACTGGGCCCGCTCCAAAGTGGATCTTGGGCGGGCGGAAGTGTGGGCACGTGGGGCTGTCAGGCTTTCTCCAGACAACGGCAGCTACCAGCACACTCATGCGTGCATTCTTTGCTCGATGAACAAGGGGGAGGAAGCGTTGGCGCCGGCTGAGAAGTATTTTGGTGATGCGGCTTTGGTTTCGAAGAACATCGATGAGGCAATCGAGCTTGGTGTTCAATTGGCTGTTGCGGGTGTTGCTTGGGAGGCGGTGAAGATGATCGAGGAGTCTCCGAGTGCGGAATATTTGGAGCCGTTGATAGTTGGTCTCAGGGTATATCTTGGCGAAGAGGTTAAAGCTGCGGCAGAGATCCTCGAGGTTGGGAAAGACGTTGCCAAACGGATCAGCGAGCGCAAGAAGAATGAGTCGGAGATCAAAGTGCCGAGCGAAAGAGGGGCCGAATAGGGGAGACTATGTTCATGTTCGCGAAAAGCGGGGACAGGCACGCTTTTTTCAAACTGCCGAAAAAGCGCCTCCAAACTGCCGGAGGCGTCGCGAGCCAGTCCCCGTTTTTCGCTTAGCGGTTGACTTTATGGGGGATGGTTTGGTCCAATGGCCGCCGGTTTTGTGGAGGTTGTTGTGAACGAAACGGTTACTACTCGAGATCCGTGGCGGGCGGCGGCGTTTGGCTTGTGGGAGTTGTTTTTTTTGGTGGGACTGCTTCCGGAGCCGGTGTTTCGATTGCTGCGTGATGCGGGCGGGGTGCTGCCGCAACGCGCGGTGATCAATTCGCCTTACGCGATCACGCTTGGCCTGGCGGGTATTGTCGCGGTGTTTGCGTACAACCAGTGCCGCGGGCGCGGTCTGTCTCACGGGGAGTCGGGGGACAAATCGCTGCAATATTTAATTGTGGGGCTGGTGGCGTTTCTGCCGGTAGATTTTATCGGGGTGCTGAACGCGGTGGGAAACGAACTGGTTCAAAACCGATCTACGATTTATATTTCGACCGCGGCGAAATCGGTGGCGTGGCTTTACCTGACGGTGCTGATATGTAAGTACTACCTTGGTTATGATTCGGCGTTTGTAAGCATGCCGTCTTTTTTCCCGAGTACGCGGAGGGGGAAGGGTGTGGGTGGCGATGTGGGTGGCGATGGTGGTGGAGAGGATTTGGGGTAGGGTTTTATTTGTAATCTTCCTTACATATTTTCCGGGGGTTTAGGCGTGAGAATATTGGTGAGAAGGGCGAATTGTGTAGTTGACGGGCGGACATTGTTTAGTTAAGATGTTGTTTTATAAGAGTTTGCGGCGGAGAAGGTAATTATGGTCATCGGGAGGAGAGCGACTTGCGTTGAAGGTTGCGGTGGCATTAAACTAAAGCCGAAGTTCCTGAGAGGGGGCTTCAGGCGGGGAGTGTAAATGAACCGCTTGATGTTGTTAGGCTTCCTGCTTGCCACAGCGACGGCACAAGGTAGTGGGACGTTGCAACTTGGCGAGCCTATAGTTGAACAAGATCGGATCACGGTACCTGTCGTGCTTGGCGGCGATCTGAGCGGTGGCGTGTCGGCGATGGATTTTCGTTTTCGCTACAACCCGGCGGCGTTGCAGCCGGTGTCGGTGGTTGCGGGAACGACGGCGGAGAGTGCGGACAAGCGGGTGATGAGCAATCAGAGCGCGCCGGGCGAGTACGCGGTGGTGATGATGGGTTTTAATCAGACGTCGTGCGGGCCGGGTGAGGCGATTCGGATAGTGCTTCAGCGACTGAAAGGCCAGGACCAGAAGTGGAACCTGAGCCTGAGCGCGCCGACGATGTCGAGTGTGGACGGGCAGCTGATTGAAAGCCAGGTGTTGCCGTCGGATATTGAGCCGGCGCGAGAGGTTGACCAGGATCAGGAGAAGGAGGAGGCGGAGCGGCCCCGGCTTCCGGAGGTGGATGCGGGTGCGGAGGAGCCGGCAGGGGCGGAGGAACCGGGGGCGCCGCAGGGTGTGGTGGCTGATGCACCGATGGACGGAGCGGCCGCGGAACAAGCGAAGACGACGGCGTCTAGAACCGGGGCGGCTGAGAATCTGAACGCGGCGTTGGATTCGGCTGACGAGGTGCGGCGCGGGATTGAGTCGCCGGAACAGAATTCAGCCGTTGACGAAGCCGTACCGGGGCAAGAACCGGGCGTAGTGGGCGGAACAGGGTTAAACGCGGCCGACAGCAGTGGCGGCCGAATAAATACAGCAGGGCTCGCAGGATTGGGTGGTGTTTCGCCCGAAGGGGCTTTGCGGAACCAGACAGTTGAACCTCAGTCGGGATCGAACGCGGCGGAAAGCCCGGGGCCGGCGCAACGGGTAGTATATATGTCGTTAGCGTTGGCGGTTTTTATCGCGTTTGCGTTTGGGGCCGTAATTTTGTGGCGGCGGTCCAGACTGATTGGCTAAGAGCTTCCCCCGAAGAGAGGATGCCTAATCCTCTGCGGATCTCTAACGCACGTTAGAGTGACGCACCTCACCGGAGATGCCGGGCGCCCCCTCCCGGCATCTCCACCCCCATTTTTGGGGGTGTTTTTTTTCTTTTTTCCCGCGGATGAAAAGGTGGCAAACTGATGGTTAATTGATTTACTCTGTTGACGGGAGGCCTGGGAAATGATGCGCGACTTGAGAGAGGTCAGCCTGGTCGAAATACTGCTGGTGGAAGACAGCCCCGGCGACGTGCGCCTGACGATCGAAGCCATGAAGGAGGCCAAGGTAAGCAACCGGCTGAACGTGGTGGGGGACGGGGTGGAAGCGCTGGAGTATCTTCGCCGGCAGGGGAAGTATGCGAACGCGGCGAGGCCGGACGTGGTGCTTCTGGATCTGAATCTCCCGAGGAAGGACGGGCGGAAGGTGTTGGCGGAGATGAAGGAAGATGCGGATTTGAAAGTGATCCCGGTAGTGGTATTGACGACGTCGCACGCGGAGGAAGACGTGCTGAAGGCCTATGAGCATCATGCGAACTGTTACATCACGAAGCCGGTTGATTTCCAGCAGTTTCTTTACGTGGTCCAGAGCATAGAAGATTTCTGGCTCAGCGTGGTGCGGCTTCCCCCCAAACCGTGATCGTAGAGCGTCGGCTCAGTGTCCAGTCGAGAATAGAGGTTGAGTTGATAAAGGGATCGCAACTCGAGATTCTGCTGGTGGAAGACAACCCGGGGGATGCGCGTCTTTTCCAGGAGCACCTGCAGCATATGGCGGGGGCGGGCCGTTTCTCGATCACGCATGTGGAGACGCTTGGGGAGGCGGTGAGTTGCCTTAGCCAGCGGATGTTCAACGTGATCCTGCTTGACCTGTCGCTGCCGGACAGCTTGGGCATAGAGACGATAGGGGGAGTTCAGGTGGTTGCGCCGAAGGTGCCGATCGTTGTGTTGACGGGGATCGACGACGAGCAGATGGGCACTCATGCGGTGCGGCGGGGCGCGCAAGACTATCTGATCAAAGGCCAGGTGGACGGCCGGCTGATCATCCGGTCGATCCTGTATTCGATTGAGAGAAAACGGCTTCAGGAAGAACTGGAGTCGCTGAATGAGACTCTGGCTGAGCGGGTGGCGGAACGGACGGCGGTAGCGGAGCGCCGAGCAAACCAGCTTCGCGCGCTGGCCTCGCAGTTGAGCCAGGCGGAGCAACGGGAGCGCCGGCGTCTTGCGCGGGTTCTTCATGACGGATTGCAGCAGTTGCTGATTGCGGCGAAATTCAGGACGAGCGATCTTTTAGGGAAGACAGCGGATTCCAACCTGCTTGAGCCGGTGAAGCGGGTGGACGAGCTTCTGGATCAGTCGATTCACGCGAGCCGGGAGTTGACGGTCGAGTTGAGCCCGCCGATTCTTTACGATGGGGGTCTGGTACCGGCGCTGGAATGGCTGGCGCGTCAGATGGGTGAAAAACACCGGCTGAAAGTGGAGGTCGACGCGGATCCGACGGTTCATCCGGAGAGCGAAGATCTCCGGGTATTTCTTTTTGAATCGGTACGGGAGTTGTTGTTCAACGTGGTGAAACATGCGGGGGTGGATTACGCCAGGGTGCAGGTGGCGCGGCAAAGCGACGAGGAGATGAAGGTGGTGGTGGAGGATTATGGGGTGGGTTTTGAAGTGGGCAAAGCGCAGTTGAACGCGGGGCTGGACGGCGGCTTCGGCCTGTTCAGCATCCGGGAGCGGTTGGAACTTTTGGGCGGGCGGATGCAGGTATACAGTTCGCCGAACTGCGGGGCGCGTCTGTCGTTGTATGCGCCGATGCTGCGTGCGGGGACTGTCGGGGAGCCGGCGCAACCGTATGCAACTTCCGCGCCGCGGCTTGGGACGCCATTGCAGCCATCGTGTGAGACGGAGTCTCAGAAACTGCGCGTGTTGCTTGCGGACGACCACAAGATTTTTTGCCGGGGGTTGATGCTTGTTCTTCAGCAGCACCGGGACATTGAAGTGGTTGGCCAGGCGGCGGACGGTGCGGCCGCGGTAGATCTTGCGCGGACGACCCAGCCGGACGTGATCCTGATGGACGTGAGCATGCCGGGCCTCAATGGCGTGGAAGCGACGCGCCGAATCACGCAGGAGTTCTCGAACATCCGTGTGATCGGCCTGTCCATGCATGAGGAGGCGGACATGGCGGCGGCGATGCGGGAAGCGGGTGCGTGCGCGTATTTGACCAAAGGGGGGCCGCCGGACGTGCTGATCGAGACGATCCGGAGGTGCTCGAACGAGGGTGCGGTGGCCTAGGCGGCGCCTAGATGCGCCGGGCCTTTTCGTGCCGGACCGGCAGCCGGATGTTGAAGCAGGCGCCGCCGAGGTGGGAATCGCAGATACCGACGGTCCCGGCGTGTGCTTCAGCATAGACGCGGACGCTGATGAGCCCGAGCCCAACGCCGCCTTCGGCCTGTTTTGAGGTGTAGTAGGGCGTAAACAGGTTTTCCCGTTCACGTTCGGGCACACCGGGGCCGTTATCATGGACTTCAATCAGCGCGGAGTTGTTGGCTTGATGCACGTTGATCTGAATTTGGCCTTGGCCGCCGGTGGCGTCGCCGGCATTGATCAGGAGGTTAAGCAGCATCAGGCGCATAATGGTGGGATTGGCCAAGATGGACAGGGAGTGGTCGCCGGTGACTTCGATGGAGCAGTGCCGCAGCTTGGCGTGGGTTTTGGCGAACTCGACGACGTGCTGAGCGAGGGCCACGAGGTCCACCTCGATGAATTCGCCGGGGATGCTTTTTTGGCCGGCGGCGGCGAGCCGTTTTGACATGACGGCGAGGTCTTCGACAGCGGGCCCGAGTTGTTCGGTGATGATTTTGTGTTCGGGATTGAGTTCCTGGGCCTGGAGGAGTTCGGCGACGTCGTAGCGCAGGAGCATCAGGATGTTGTTGATATCATGCGCAACCGAGGACGCAAAGACGCCGGCCACGGCGCGGCGTTCGGCGGTCACGAGTGCGTCGCGCTGTTCGAGCAGGACCATTTCCTGGCGGGAGATCCGGCTTAACAACTGCCACGACAACAGAAAAAGAGCCGCTGAAGAAACCACTACAAACGCTATTTCCTTAATGGTTTCGAGCCGGCGCAATTCCTCGACGGAGCCGGATGCCCGTGCCGCCAGGATGCCCGAGGTCCAGATGTAAGCCACGACCAGGATCATGTAGACCGCCACGAGCACCAGTGTGGTGCGCAAAGGTTTCACTACCGGCTCATTGGGCAGTTCTGCGCCCGCCATGAGCAGTCGGCGGCGGCCTCCGTCTGACGTGTCCATTTTTGAGAAGTTCCAAGTTTTATCCGGTCTTAAACAGGAACAAGAACAGGGGGGGCGCTTATTGCCTGGCAGCCGGGCGGCCGTTATGATAGCCCGATTCGAGGAGGAACTTTGTTATGTTTCCTTTAGCATTGTTTTTTGCGGCGGGCGTGTTGAGCCAGGCCGCAACACCGTTGCCGGCCGAGTTGGCCGAAGCCGCGGCCTGGGCGGGCGCGAAATTTGAAGGGATTGAACAGGCAGGCCCATACGCGTTTGATGCGGCGCCGTTTTTCGGGACGCCGGATTTTGCGCGGGTGGTTGCGGGGTGGGCGGTCGAGAGAAGCAAGCGGCAGATTGATCCGGCGCGAACCGGCCACACCATCGTTTACCGGGACCCGGGTACGGGGCTTGTGGTGCGTTGCGAGGCCGTTGTTTACACCGATTTTCCCACGGTGGAATGGACGCTGTTCCTGAAGAATGAGGGGCAGGGGCCGGTTCCGCTGAAGGATGTGCTGGCAATAAACACGGGGTTCCGGAAAGAGCCTGGCAAGAAGTTCGTGCTTTATCACAACTCGGGGGACAATTGCACCGCGGACAGCTATGAGCCGCATTCCACTGAACTGGTGCCAACGGAGAACCTGCGGCTGGCCAATACGGGCGGGCGGCCGACGCAGATCACGTTTCCGTATTTCAATGTGTCGGCGGGCAACAAAGGCGTGATATTTGTTGTCGCGTGGCCGGGCCAGTGGTTCGCGGAATTCACGCGGGACGCCGCCGACGGGCTGACGCTCTCCGCCGGGCAGGATCAGGTGCAGATCGATCTGCAGCCGGGCGAGGAGATCCGGACGCCGCTGATTGTGCTGGAGTTCTGGCACGGGGAAGGCGAAGCGGGGCGGGTGCGGGCGCAAAACGTTTGGCGGGCCTGGATGATCGCGCACAACATCCCGCGGCCGGGCGGGAAATTGCCGCCGCTGCCGCAGTTGGCGGCGTGCAGCAGCCACCAGTTCGGGGAGATGATCCACGCCGATTCGGAAAGCCAGAAGTTTTTTGTGAGCAAATATGTGGAGCGCGGGTTCAAGCTGGCGTATTGGTGGATGGACGCGGGCTGGTACTGGTGCGACGGGCAATGGCCAAAAACGGGGACGTGGGAAGTCGACACGAACCGGTTCCCGGGCGGGCTGCGGCCGATCAGCGATTTTGCGCTCGAGCGTGGCGTGTACACGCTGGTGTGGTTCGAGCCGGAGCGGGTACACAGCGGGACGTGGCTGGCGGATCAGCATCCGGAATGGGTGCACGGCGGGAAAGACGGCGGCTTGCTTGACCTGGGGAACCCCGAGGCGCGGGCCTGGCTGACGGATCATGTCGACGGGCTGCTCAACAGCGAGGGAATCCATTTGTACCGCCAGGATTTCAACATCGACCCGCTCGAGTTCTGGCGGAAAGCCGACGCGCCTGGTCGGCAGGGGATGACGGAGATCCGGCACGTCGAGGGCTACCTCGAGTACTGGGACGAGTTGCGGCGGCGGCATCCGGATATGCTCATCGACTCGTGCGCCAGCGGCGGGAGGCGAAACGACCTGGAGACGCTGCGGCGTGCGGTTCCGCTGCTTCGGAGCGATTACATCATGGAGCCGGTCGGCAACCAGTGCCACACCTGGGCGCTGGCGCAGTGGTTTCCGTTCTATGGTACGGGCACGTCAAAAACGGACCCATACCTGATCCTGAGCACATTGTGTCCGAGTTTCACGGCGTGCTGGGACATGCGCGACGCATCGATCGATTACGAGGGGATACGGCGGATCGTTGACGAATGGACGGAAGTGGCGCCGTGTTATTTCGGCGATTTTTATCCGCTGTCGCCGTATTCGCCGGCGGAAGACCAGTGGATCGCGTGGCAGTTCGATTTGCCGGGCGAAGGCAGGGGGTTTATCCAGGCGTTCCGGCGTGGAGGGTGCGAGGGCGAGTCTGTCAAGCTGAAACTGCAGGGGCTGGACGGGGAAAAGTCGTATGCGCTGTGCGATGCGGGCCAGCCTGAGCAAGTGAAGACGTATTCAGGGGCGGAGTTGGCAACCGGCTTTGATTTGGCCATAGCACAAAAGCCGGGTGCGGCGGTCTCAGCGGGTCGTCATCCGATTCCACCCCGGCTTCGAGCGGGAGCGCACCCGGCCGGGCAAAGTCATGTTGACGGCAAAGGCGTACGCGATCGGGATGCA
>JAPLKX010000487.1 GCA_026387845.1 Candidatus Hydrogenedentota bacterium
AGGGGCGGCCGGGGCGGGGGCATGGGCGGCTTGGGCGGCGGGTGGGGCGGTATGGGGGGCGGGGGTTATGGGGGCGGGATGGGCGGTATGGGGGGCGGTGGTTATGGCGGCGGGATGGGCGGTATGGGCGGCGGTATGGGCGGCATGGGCGGTGGCATGGGCGGCATGGGCGGCGGGATGGGCGGTATGGGCGTCGGTATGGGCATGGGCGGGGGCATGGGCGGCATGGGCATGGGTGGCCTGCAGATTTACAACATCTCCCAACTTTTTGGCACCTATCCGGACATGGCCGTCGGCGAACCCCCCGCCACCATCGGAATAGCAGGCCTCAGCATGGGCGGCACCGGCGCGCTGGGCGCGACCGGAACTACGTACGGCGGCGGATTGAACGCGGGCACTCAGCCCGCGGGGCTGGGCGCGACGGCGGGCAGGTCCCAGACGGCAGTTGGGGACGAGCCCGAGATCGTGCGGCTGCTCCGGATGCTCATCGACGACGTGTATGAACCCAACGGAATCGAGCCGATTTCGCGGATGATCTACGTGCCGCAGAACAATCTGCTCATCGTGCACAATACGCCGTCAAACTTGCGCAAGCTCGAGCAGCAACTGGCCGAACTCGACGCCACGCCCAAGCAGGTCAGCATCGAGGCCAAGTTCCTCACGGTCAGCGCCACCGACCTCGACAAGATCGGGTTCAGTTGGAACTCGACACAAAGCGATCGGAACGACCGCAACCGGCAGATCCCCGATCTGGCCGACAACACCTACCTGTATGATCTCAACGGCGACGGGGTGCCCGAGGAGATTCCGTTCTACAACCGGCCCAACGGCTCCAACGTTATAGGCAACACAATCACCGAAGGCGTGCTCGAGGCGCTGGTAAGCCCCGGCCCGGCTGGAGCGTTCAGCCTGAGCGGCATTATAACGGACAACGAAGACGGCGACACGATCAGCGCCGTGTTTGATTACCTGAACACGCTTGAGGAAAGCGAGTTGTTGAGCGCGCCGCGCGTCACGACGATGAACCGCAAACCCGCCGTGATCGCCGATCTGCAATCCGAGTACTTCGTCTCGCGGGTGGTTACCAGCGTGATAACGTCGGAAGCGGGTCTGGCCGGTTCAAGCGCGCTGGGCTATACGCAGGACGTAATACCGACGGTGTTCAATTTCGGCATTACGCTGTCCGTGACCCCGCAGATCAGCGGCACCGACCAAGTACGGTTGTGGCTCAACCCGCAAGTGACTACGCGGGGTATTGAAAAGAACTTCACACAAAAATCCGTGATCAACGGCACCGAGCTCACCAGCACCATTACGCTGCCCAATCAGTCGACCCAGGCCGTGTGGACCAACGTGATAGTCCACGACGGGGATACGCTGGTGCTGGGCGGGCTGGTGTCCGACTCGACGATTAAGAGCGTGCACAAGATGCCTTACCTGGCGGACATTCCCGTACTTGGCTTCTTCTTCCGTGGCAAGAGCCGCCAAGTGAGGCAGTCGAGCCTGCTGATCTTCGTGACTCCGACTATTATCGACACGACGGGCGCGCGTTTCTTTGAAGCGGGGTTCACGTCGTCGTCGGCGTATCCGCGGAGAACGGGGGAGGTCGGTTCCGAAGCGCCGGCCAAACAGCCGTTACCCGGAGCGGAACCTACTTTGGAGCCTAAACCACCTTCCGCGGAAGAGGTGTTCATCGAGCCGCCGGCCCCATCGGGACCTGAAGTACTCGAGCCGGCCACGCCGGCCAGTCCTATAGCTCCGGTGGTCCCGCCGGCCAGCCCGGTTGCCCCGGTGGTCCCGCCGGTAACGCCGCCTGCCGCAGAGCTTTCGGAAGCGCCAGCGGAACCACTTTAATCAGCAGCGAGTCCTGTAAATCCGGGGGCGGCCGTAAAAAGCCGCCCCCGTTGTTTTGCCGTTGTGCAAGTTACGGTTTTATCATTCCCCCAATGACAGAGCTTTTTTATTCGGCGCTGGTTACCATGGCCGCCCCGTTCGCGGCCTTCTACCTGTTGCTGCGGCCGAAGTACCGGCCCCTGCTCGGAAGATTCCGGCCGCACGTGCCTCTGCCGCCCGCCGGCCAGCGCCCGCGGCCGTTGTGGATTCACGCGTGCAGCGTGGGCGAGGTCAATGTCGCCCGACCCATTGTCGAGGCCGCAACAACCCGCTGGCCGGACCTGCCCCTCCTGCTCACGGTATCTACCGTCAGCGGCAGAGACCTAGCGCGGAACGTCTTGCCACGGGTCCCCCTGACGTGGCTCCCATTTGATCACCCGGCCTGTGTCGGGCCATTCAGGCGCGAACTTGACCCGCGCGCGCTCGTTCTGCTGGACACGGAGCTGTGGCCATGCCTGATAAGGTCGTTGCGCCTTTCCGCAGTGCCCGTAATTCTCGCCAACGGCCGTATCAGCGACAAACATTTTCCCAGGTATCAGAGAATGAGGGGCCTGTTGCGGCCCGCGCTGCAAGACCTGTCGGCCGCCGCCATGCAAAACGAGGAGTACGCCGGCCGGCTTGTCGAGTTGGGTGTCCCGCCGGAGCGGGTCTGTGTCTGCGGCAGCACGAAGTTCGATGGCGTGCGCGAGTCGGTCGATCCGGGAAAAGTTGAGGAGTTGCGGGCGCAATGCGGGTTTGGGCCGGCCGACCCGGTCATAGTATTTGGCAGCACGCGGCCCGGCGATGAGGCCTTGGCGGCGGCCTGTTGGGCCTCGCTTCGGGACATAGACATATTCCCTGGCTTGCGGCTCGTGGTCGCTCCACGCCACCTGGACAGGCTGCATGATGCCATGGAGCCGTTCCGTGAGCCGGTACAACGCAGATCGGAGGGAGGCGTTAACAAAGGCGCCCGTGTTTTTTTCCTGGACACGGTAGGCGAACTGGTAGACTTCTACGCCTTGGGAACAGTCGCGGTGATCGGCGGGTCGTTCAGCCCGGGCGTCAACGGCCATAACCCATTGGAATCAGCCGCGTTAGGCGTCCCGACCGTGTTTGGGCCGTACATGCGCAATTTTATCGACCCGGCCCGCGAACTCGTTACGCATAAGGGGGCTTTACAGACAAATTCCAGTGAGCTTGCGGCGGTACTGAGGCGGTTGCTTGAAAATCCCGGAGAACGCGCCGCACTCGCTCTGAATGGCCGGGAAGCGGTGCGGAGAAACCAGGGCGCGATTAAAAGAACGCTCGACCTCGTTGAGCCGTTCCTTGGCCTTTAAAGGTGGCCTTTGTGCTCGTCGGCAAAATCCTCGAGGGCCGACTCGATCATCTCGCGGTGGTCGGTTTCAAGAACTTCCCGGTCGACTTTGCGCCGAAACATCCGGCGCCGCTCATGATCCAGCGGGAACATCTTGCCCGTGCTGCGGCGGTCTGCGCCGGCCCGCCGGTCCTT
>JAPLKX010000420.1 GCA_026387845.1 Candidatus Hydrogenedentota bacterium
AAATGTTAAGATGGGCATGACGAAATGCGCGCCTTTTTGATCGCTTTTTGACGGAAAACGTCGCCTTTTTGATCGATTTTGACCCGAATTTGATGGAATTTGACGGCTTTTTACATGCACGGATGCGCATACGCCGTTGTGGATAACTTGTTGCGAAAAAGCAACGCGGAACGACGGTCATTCGTCCTTTGTCATTGGTCATTTGCAGCGGCAAATAAACAGGCGGGGGAACAGGGTGCGAGGGACGAGGGAACTGCCAAAACGGCAGACGGCGGCCGACGGCCGCGAATCGGGATTCGGGAACCGGCGTCCGGGATTCGCGGCTCGCGGCTCGTCGCTCGTGGCTCGCCGCCCCGCCACGTCTTGTAAGTCCTTGTGCCGCAATGAGTTATGGAATATCGGTATTGTGTCCCCCGAATTTCCGATTTCCCGTTGGATGATTCCCGGCGGGCAGGGTTTGACTTCTTTGAGATTCAGTGTATATTAGAGGTAGAAGGGCATCGGATCGGCCATCCGCCGGGGGCGCGAGGGGCGCAATGCGAAGGGGCTTTTTTCTGATAATGGCCGTTTGGGCCATTCTGAACTCTGACGCCCAAGCTTTTGATGCCTTTCCGATCGCACCTGGACCGGAGTGGCAGTTTCGCCCCAGAGTATCGGGGTCTTGGGTAGTCTGGGAGGACATGCGCAACAACAACCAGGACGTCTACGCCAAGAACCTCTCCACGGGCTTGGAGTTGGCGGTCTCAACCGGGCAAGGTGACCACATGCGTCCAGCCATGGACGGCAACCGGATCGTCTGGGACGACAATCGCAGCGGCGTCTGGACCCTGTACGGCTATGACCTTGTCACCAGGCAGGAAGCCCCGCTGGTGTCTCGCCCCGGTCCGAACATGGCGCCGGCCCTGAGCGGCCGGACGGTCGTCTGGAGCACCGGAACTTACACTTCAGACCCTTACACCAGCGATATCTGGGGCAAAGACCTCGTCAGCGGGCGCGAGTTTCCCATTACGGAGGCCCCTCTGGGCCAGGTCGCGCCGGCCATCAGCGGCAATATCGTGGTTTGGCAAGACGCGCGCAATTCCTTCTACAACACCAAGTGGGACATCTATGCCTACAACCTGGCGACGCAGACCGAGTTCCCCGTGTGCACCCTTCCGACCCCGCTGTTGGTAGAACCCGCCGTGAGCGGCAACATCATCGTCTGGCGCGACTCGCGGAAAAACATTGGGTGGGACACCGATATCTGGGGTCTGGACCTCGCGACCGGCCAGGAATTCCCGATCTGCACGAATGCCTCAACTCAATACGAACCGGCCATCGACGGCAACCTGATAGTGTGGGACGACGGGCGAAACGGCGACTCCGACATCTTCGGCTATGACCTGGCCAAGGGCGTGGAATTCCCGATCTACGTGGGGCCGGGGGAGCAGTACTTCCCTGCCATCAGCGGCAACCTGGTCGTCTGGCAGGATGACCGCAACGGCAACACAAACATCTACGGTACGTACGTGCCTGAGCCGGCGACGCTGGCGCTTCTGGCCCTCGGCGGCCTGTTGGCCCTCCGCCGCAGAGCGCGGCGTTAACGGCGGCGGGTGCGGGTCTGGACCACGCTGTGGCCGGGGAAGCCGCTGGGCCGGCGTCGAAGACGGAGACCCGCGGCCCGCCGCCCGCCAATCTCCCGGAGAAACCTGCGCGGACCCGGGTGGTGCCGGAAGACGTCGAGTTCCTGCCGGACGTCGAGTACGGCAAGGGGGGCGAGAAATCGCTGAAACTCGATATCCTGCGGCCCAAGAAGGCCCCCGACCAGCCGATGCCCGTGGTGGTCTACATCCACGGCGGCGCGTGGAAGGGCGGCAACAAGGCCGGCATGCCCCCGCTCTGCAACCGCTTGGCCCTTGTCCATCAAACTTTGCTGTCTTTCCATGGAGATGCCCCCTGGTTTTCCCGAAGTGACCTCTAATGTAGATGATGCCCATGCAGGCGGCAACTAGGCCGAACGTGCAAGGCTCAGGTGTGATGTTGACATGGTCGACCGCCACCTCGGCGTGGGGAATCCCAGCGGGACCCGCTTCAATGTCTATCCGAGCGTTTAATCCGGCGTAATCGCTTATGTCGGCCGCGTACCGAGAAAAGCCGTTGGGCGCAACGGTTGGCGCCTGGTCCGTGAGGCAGAGGCTTTTCGTGGGCAGTTCGCCGTCCTCGAAGCCATAAT
>JAPLKX010000294.1 GCA_026387845.1 Candidatus Hydrogenedentota bacterium
CGGCAGTTGTGGGAGGTGTCCCTTTTTTTGAACATGCCAGCCTTGCCAACAAAAGTGGGACACCCCCCACAACTGCCGGGGGGCGTCCCAGACGCGCGGATTTCTGCGCGGGAAAACAAGAAAATGAAGGTTAGTAGTACAGATCTCATATGCCTTACACCTCTTGTCCGCCCCTCACCCCTTGATAGACCCCGCCGTGATCCCTTCAATAAAGTTTCTCTGGAACGCCAGAAAGGCGACAATCAGCGGCAGCGTGGCCACCACGCTGCTCGCCATGATCAGCTCAAACGGGATGCGCTGCTCCCCCTGCAAGAGATAAATCACCAGCGGCAGCGTGTACATCGACTCCGTCCGCAGGACAATAAACGCCCACATCAGGTTATTCCAGATGCCGATGACCAGCACAATGCCCAGCGCCGCCAGCGCCGGTTTCAGGATCGGCAAAACCACCCGCCAATAGATTTGAAATTCGCTGCACCCGTCGATCCGCGCCGCGTCGAGCAGGTCGTTGTGCACATTTTCAGAGGCGTACTGCCGCATCCAGAAAATCCCGAACGCGCTTGCCGCGCCCGGCACAATCATCGCCCAGTACGTGTTGACCGCGTGCAGCTTGCACAGCACCGCAAACACCGGGATCAGCAGCACCGCGCCCGGGATCATCATCGTCGCCAGAACGAACGCGAACAGTTTGTCCCTGCCCGGCGCCCTCGGGAACTTCGCAAACGCGTAACCCGCCAGCGAACACAGGAAAAGCGAAAGCGCCACATGCCCGCCCGCTATCACCACCGAATTCACAAACGCCCGGATTACGTTCGTCTCTCGAAACACCCTCGCGAAATTCTCGAGAATCCAGGGCGAGGGAAGAAACTCCGGCCGCAGCTTGAAGATCTGGTCCCGGTCTTTGAACGCGCTGATAAACAGCCAGTAAAACGGGAACACGAACAGGACCCCCAGGCCCGCCATCGGCACGTGGGCCAGCAGCCTCGTCCCGGTTCGTCTCCAGCCGGCCATCTCGTTACGCCTCCGATTTCCGAAGCCGCAGGATCAACAACGACGCAAAAAACACGAAAAACGAAAGCGTGTACGCCATCGACGACGCATAGCCAAACTTGAAATCGGCAAACGACGTATTAAAAAGGTACACCCCGAAGTTGATGCCCGAAATGCCCGGCCCGCCCAAGCCGCCTTGCGTCAACACGAACACCTCGTCGAACATGTACACCGTGCCGATCAGCGACATGATCGCGCAGAACACGAACACCGGCCGCATCAGCGGCAGCGTGATGTGCCACATCCGCTGAAACATGCCCGCCCCGTCTATCCGGGCCGCTTCGTAATACTCCGCCGAGATCCCCTGGAGGCCCGCCAGCATCAGCACCATGTTGTAACCCGTCCACCGCCATACCAGCAGCAGCGCCACAGCCGGTTTGAACCACCGGTCGCTCGTCAGCCACGCGATCGGCTCGACTCTCAGCGACGGCAACACGCCGCCCACCTTGCCCAGCGCATAATTCAGCAGGCCCGAATCCTCGCTGTAGATCAGCGAAAACACGATCGCCACCACCACCATCGGCGTGACGCACGGCATGAAGAACGCCGCGCGGAAAATGCCACGCAGCTTCAGCCAGCCCGTGTTCAGCGCCAGCGCAAACGCAAACGCGCCCAAGAACATCGGCGGAATGTACAAGACGCCGATCACCAGCGTGTTCCAAAGCGACGCCAGGAAAAGTTCGTCGTGAAGCATGTTGCGAAAATTCGCCAGCCCCACCCACGTCATCTCCGTCAGCCCGTCCCACTGCGTGAAGCTCAGGTAAAACGAAAACAGCAGCGGATACAATCCAAATACTCCGAAAAGAACAAAGAACGGCGATATGAACAGGTAAAAATGCCGGTGAGCCCAAACACGCCGGCATAGCCCGTGCCCCACCTCAGCCCCTCCCCTGCAGGCTCAGCGAGCCCGGCGATGTCCCGCAGCCCAACCGCCGGCTCAACTTCTCCTCCAACTCCGCCAGCATGCCCTCCGTGTCCTGCATGCCGTTGTTTGCCCACCGGCTGAACGTCTGGTTGATGTACCGTTCCGCTTCCACCCAATTCGCCGTACGGTACATCCTCGGAATCTTGTCGATATCCAGCGAGAACAGCCGGCGCGTTTTCTGCCCGCCGTAGAACGGTTCCGGCTCGTCGAAAAACGGGGCGCTGTGCGTCGACACCAGCGCCGGATAAAGGTCGTACGCCCGGAATTGCTCGAGCTGCGCGGATTTCGTACACAGCGCAAATTCGATGAACCGCCACGCCGCCTCTTTGTTTTTGCACTGATCCGGGATCACCAACGACGACCCGCCGAAGTTGCTCGTCCGCAGCCCGCCCGGCTCCATCTCCGGCATCCGGATCACGCCCCAATCGCCCGACGTCGTCGGCGCGTCGTCCCGGATCGTCCCGCCAAACCAGACCGCGGTCACGTACGTCGCCACGGCCCGCGATTTCAACGACGCCAGATACTCGTGCGTCCAAAAGTTGATATTCGCCCCAATCCCCGTTTCGAGCATCCGCCGCATCACCCGCAACACATCGAGCGACTCCCGCGAATTGATTGCAAGCCGGCCTTCCTCATCAAAGATCTGCCCGCCCGCCTGTTGCAGCAGCGGCTGAAACAACTCCACCAGCATGCCCCGCGGAAGACAAAGCATCTTGGTCTTGCGTCCGGACTTTTCCAGAATGGTTACGCCGGCCGCTACATAATCGTCCCACGTCACGATCGACTCCGGATCCACCCCGTACTCCGCAAACAGGCTCCGTTTGTAGAAAACGCCCACGGGCCCGATATCCCACGGAATACCGTACACGCGGCCGTCATGAACGCAGTCCTGCCAGAACGACGGCGGAAAATCATGCTCGTACTTCTTCGCCAGCTCCGTCAGGTCCGTCAGC
>JAPLKX010000003.1 GCA_026387845.1 Candidatus Hydrogenedentota bacterium
GACCTGCTTCTTGAACTCGATCCGGTCGACCAGGAGCGCCTGGTCCAGAAGGCCGAAGCCAACCTCGCCGCCTCTCAGGCGCGTCTCGCCCAGGCCGAAAACAACCTGCTGACGTCTCAGAAAGCCCTGGAATCATCCAGGCATAAGGTCGCCGCGGCGCTCGATGGCGCCAAAGCCCGCGCACAAGATTCCGGCGCAAAAGCCAAACGCCAGCAAGAACTGCTCGAAAAGAAATACTCGAGCCCCGAACAGTACGAAACCGCGCAGACCACCGCCATCCAGGCTGAGCAGGACCTCCTTACCGTCCAGACCCAGCAGGAAGACCTGCAAGTCCAGGAACTTGAGCTCGAAGCGCGCCGGCAGGACATCGAGCTGAACAAGGCACAGGTTAAAAACAACGAAATCGCCCTCGGTCTCGCCCAGCGGCAACTCGGCTACACAAAAGTCTTCGCGCCCATCGATGGCGTCGTCGCTGGGCGCACGGTGCAAATCGGCCAGATCATTTCGTCCGGCGTTACCAACATCGGCGGCGGCACCACCGCCATGATCCTCGCGGACCTCTCCCGCATGTACATTTATGCTTCGGTGGACGAGGCCAACATCGGGATGGTTAAAATGGGCCAGGACGCCGAGGTTACGGTCGACGCGTTCCCCCGGATGCAGTTCGATGGAAAAGTGGACCGCATCGGAACCAAGGGCGTCAACTTGCAAAACGTAGTCACGTTTGAAGTCAGAATCGAAATTACCAGCGAAAATAAAACCCTGCTCAAACCCGAAATGACCGCGAACGTCACCATCCTTATCGCCCAAAACGAGAGCGCCCTCCTCGTTCCGTTCCCCAGCATCATCCGGGAGAAGCGCGAGACGTTTGTCAACGTCGTCAAACCCGACGGAACCGAGGAGCGCCGCCCCGTAAAGACTGGACTGACCGACGGCGTCGACACCGAAATTGTCAGCGGGCTCGAAGAAAACGAAACCGTGTCCTATTTGAAACTCGAGGAAGAAAGCCGCTGGCGCGCCTCCGATAAGGCTCACGAAAAAGGCGACCGAGACCGCGTCATGATGAGAACGCTGGGAGGTGCTGGAGGTGGTCCACGCCGCTGATTATTGAAATAAAAGACCTGTCCAAGACCTACACGCTCGGAAACGATATCGTAAAGGCCCTCGACAACGTCAGCCTCGGCATTGCCGAGGGCGAGATGGTCGCCATCACCGGCCCGTCCGGCAGCGGCAAGTCCACCCTGATGCACATTATCGGCTGCCTCGATACACCCGACCGCGGCCTCTACATGCTCGCTGGCGAAAACGTTGCCGGCTGCACCAGCGATCGCCTTGCCGAAATCCGCAACGCCCGGATCGGGTTCGTGTTTCAGACGTTCAACCTCCTTCCGCGTCTTTCAGCGCTTGAAAACGTGGAGTTGCCCCTGCTTTACGCGGGCCGGCGCGAGGCGCACCAGTACGCACTGGATGCCCTCACCACGGTCGGCCTCGAATCCAGGGCGAAGCACGAGCCCAACCAGTTGTCCGGCGGCCAGCGCCAGCGCGTGGCCATCGCCCGGGCCATCGTCACCAATCCCTCCATGATCCTCGCCGACGAGCCCACCGGCAACCTCGACACCAAAACGGGCGAAGAAATCATGGACCTGTTCGAGTCGCTTAACAAGCAGGGCCGCACCATCATCATTGTTACGCACGAGTCTGACATCGCCCGGCGATGCCGGCGGTCCATCCACATCCGCGACGGCCAGATCGTCGACACCTAGGAGGCATCATGTACTTTTTCACCCTGCTGAAAGTCGCGATGTTCAGCCTCCTCTCCGCCAAGCTGCGCTCGTTTCTCGCGGTGCTGGGCATCATCATCGGCGTGGGCGCCGTCATCGCCATGCTCGCCATTGCCGCCGGCGCAAAGGCCCAGGTTCTACAAAGCATCAGCGCCATGGGCACGCAATTGCTCGTGGTCCGGCCGGGTCAGCACGGTCCTGGGGGCGTCCATGTAGGGACCCAGCAAAATCTTACACTTGAGGATGCAGAAGCTATCGTCGCCGAGGTCGAAAACGTCCACGCCGTTGCGCCGGTCATCCAGGGTCGTGGGCAGATCAAATATTATGAAAACAATGCGTCGACCAGCCTGCTCGGGACTTCGGTCACGTTCTTCTCGATCCGGGCGTTCGATCTCGAGAAGGGCCGGCTCTTTTCCGACGCCGAAACCGAACGGCTGGCCCATGTTGTCATACTCGGTCCGGTCACGGTGGAGAACCTCATGGGCCAGGACAACCCCGTGGGCGCCATCGTCAAGATTAATGGCATGAATTTTCAGGTAATCGGCGTCACCAAGTCCAAAGGCGACCAGGGCTGGTACAACCCTGACGACCAGGTCGTCGTGCCCTATACGACCGCAATGAAACAAATGCTGGGCGTCGATTACCTCCGGGAGATAGACATTCAGTGCAAGGCCGGCGCTGACCTCACCACCGTGCAGGGCGCGGTTGAGGCCCTGCTGCGCCGCCGGCACCGAATACTGCCCGAGGCGCTGAGTGATTTCGAGATCCGAAACCAGGCCGAAATACTCGACACCGCTTCCGAAGTCACCCGCACATTCACCATCCTGCTCGGGGCCGTCGCCGGGATCAGCCTGCTCGTCGGCGGCATCGGAATTATGAACATCATGCTCGTCACCGTCACTGAACGGACCCGCGAGATCGGTGTCCGAAAAGCCATCGGCGCAAAAGACCGGGACATCCTGCGCCAGTTCCTGTTTGAAGCGATCTTTATGAGCGGGCTGGGTGGCCTGCTTGGCGTGGTGGCGGGCGTGGGCGCTGCAAAAACCATCGGTTCCCTCACCATGTTCACCGTCCAAATTCAGCCGCAAAACATTATCCTGGCCATCATGTTCGCCTGCGTGGTCGGCATCTTCTTTGGCTACTATCCCGCCTGGCGTGCCGCAAAGTTGAACCCGATCGAGGCGCTGCGATATGAATAAGAGTATGTTGACCTTATAGGGCGGGTTCGTCCTATAGTCCCTATTTCTTAATAGGCTTATTGGGGAGAGACAAATGCCGTTCTGTTCATTGAAGGTGGTGATGTGGCCGGTCCTTGTCGCCTTGGTCTTGTGCGGCGGGTGCGCCACCATCGAGTTTTCAAAGTCGCCCGAATTGCCTGTGCTTGCCGTCGAGCCCCCCGCCGTTGAACAACCATCGCCACCCCCGTTGCCGCCCGAGGTACCTGTGCCCGCACCCGCTCCGGAACCGGCCGCACCCGCACCCGCGCTTTCCCTCTCCATCCAGGATGCCATCGAGCTGGCCATCGAGAAGAACCTCGGGCTGGCTGTGGACGAAATCGACCCGGCCTCCGCGCGTACCCTGATTGCCGAACAGCGCGCCCTGTTCGACCCCACCGTGGACGCATCACTTACCCGTTCCAAGGACGAGGCCGACCGCGATTTCATCACCGCCGTCCCGCTCGAAATACCCTCCGGCGCGGGCACGCCCGCCGGCACTATCACCATTGACGAACGCGCCGATGCCGGGTCGCACACCTACACTACGTCCGGCGACCTCGGCGTCAGCGAATTCCTGCCCACCGGCACCACCATCAACGCGACGGTGACGCCCGCCCGCTCGACTGTCGACACGTTCACCTCGCGGATCGGCGCAGAGGGAAGCGACACGACCCTCGAGTCCACCGGCTCCGAACTCTCCGTCACCCAGCACGTGCTCCAGGGGTTCGGGCTTAAGGTAAACCTGGCGGGCCTGCGCCAGGCCAAGCTGGCCGCGCTCTCATCGGACTACGAGTTCCGGGCCGCCGTCGAAAACCTCGTCGCCCAGGTCGAAAACACCTATTGGGACTACTCACTCGCCCAGCAGCAGATAAGAATCCTCGAAGACTCGCGCACACTCGCACAAAACCAGGCCAAGGAAGTCGAAGAACGGATCCGGGTCGGCGTCCTCGCCGAAACCGAGCGGGCCGCCGCAGACGCCGAAGTCGCGCTCAGGCAAAATCTCCTGATCGACGGACGCAGCAGCCTCGAGCAACTCCGCCTGGCGTTGCTCCGTCTCCTCAACCCCGATGAACAGGCGCTCGAACATCAGGACCTGGCTCTCACCACACAGCCCGTCATGCCCGAAATCAACCTCGACGCCGTCCGCCAATCCATCGCGTTTGCCGGGCAGATGCGGCCCGAACTCAACCAGGCGCGGCTCCTCATCCAGCGCGACGACCTCTCGCTGGTCACCACGCGCAACGGCCTGCTCCCACAGTTGGACGTGTT
>JAPLKX010000672.1 GCA_026387845.1 Candidatus Hydrogenedentota bacterium
CTCAACAATTTCAGCGGCGTCTTTGGCGGCAAACCTGACTTCGCCGACGATATGGCGAAGGTCAATAAAGCCGAGAGCGTGACCTACCGCCAGCTATTGAAGTTTGAAGGAGCCGACCCGTCGGCCGCGGAGGACATGGCGACGGATACCGGGCTCCTGCGCACGACGTTCGAGGAATTCGTCATCATCAGAGACTTCAACAAAGGGATCAATCTTTCAATGAGCCCTTCCACGAAGCGGGCATTCCTTGAACACCAGGTTGGTCGAAAGCGCGGCAAAGGGCTCTTCAATTACGTGAATTGGATCGCGACGCTCCAGAACGGCCCATCGGGGAAATTCGTCGGCCGCGAAAAGATCGACGGCAGCGAAGCGAACGTCTTTGTCGTGGCAATGGGCGAGTTCTCGACAATCAGGATATGGACGGATATGAAGACGAATCTTCCACTCCGGATCGTCTGGACGAGTAGGCACAATCCGGAACTGGATGTCATCGTGCCGAAGATGATGTTGTACGAGAGCGATTTCGGCGGCGAGAAAGGCGCTTCGCGAACGATAACGCTGAGCTCCTCAACCGGCCTCCAGGAGAACTCGGAATGGGTGTATGAGGATTTCAAATGGAACGAGAAGCTCGATCCGGCTCTCTTCAGCCTGACACCGCCGAATGACTATGTCGTGCGGGAATCCCAGCTCGATGTTTCGAGCTGGAAGGAGAAGGATCTCGTCGACGCGCTTTCGGCATGGGCGGAGATGTCGCAGAAGAGCTTCCCCGCTCGGATCGCCGACTTGACTACCGAAGAAAAGGTCCGGCCGATGCTGATTAAGAGATATGACAAAAACGGCGAGCCGGGCATGGAACTCGAGGAAGCAATGGGAACAGCCCATCTGCTGTTGAAGGGCCTCGCATTCACACAGGGCATGAAGGCGAGCGGAGACTGGCACTATGCCGGTGCCGGCGTGAAACTCGGTGACAAGAGCAGACCGGTCTGCTGGTGGAAGGCAAAAGGCTCGCAGAAGTACCGGATTCTCTACAGCGACCTGCGCGTGGCCGACATCGACGAGGCGGATTTGCCGAAGACGCCTCGGTGAGGCCTCATACTGCGGGGGGCGCGGGCGGCTTCAGCGTGACGATCGTCGCGCCCCAGCCCCCCTCGTCTTCCATGGCCGGCTTGAACGAGACCACCCCGGGGAGCTTCGAGAGGACCGCATGGACCGTCGTACGGAGCGCGCCGGTTCCCTTCCCGTGGATGATCCGCACCCATCCGCTCGAGGTTGGGCTGCGCGTGCCAGCCCTCAGCGGAGAACCGCTGCACACCCGTCGTATGCCCGGCAACAGCGATATAGTGTCCGAATGGATCCCACGCCAGCGCGTGAACCCGAGCGCGCAAGTCGTAGCTCCCGACCAACCCGAGCTCGGGTCCCTTCCAAATCCGAACCGTTTGGTCGACCGATCCTGAAGCCAGCGCATCGCCCTGGGGTGACCATGCCAAGCCGAGTACTTCCTTTGAGTGGCCGTCGAGGGTCTGCTTTGGATGGCATTGGTCGTCCCAGATGCGGACGAGGTTTTCGTTGTCGGCGCCGGCGGAAGCCAATCGGCCGTCGGCGGGGCTCCAAGCGATGGAATGGATCGCGCCACTCAGTTCCGCACTGATCGATCGCAGCTTCATCCCCGCCGGCACCCCAAGGTCGATGCCTACCCGGCCCATAAAGTCGTACACTTCCGAAGCGGAGTTGGCGGCCAGGAAGTACTGCCGCACCGCGGTATTGTTGAACAGCTCGCGTAGCAACAGAATTACGTGGCTCAATCCCGTTTCGTCCGATCCGGTCAGGAAGAAGACCGCGCGCACCGGCTCGCCATCGGCCCATTGAATCGGCGACGGGGAAATACCTATCGCGAGTATCTCTATGTGGCTGGAGCGCGACACGGCGTGCGGAAACGCAAACCCGGGCCAAAAATCCGTGGCACCCTGTCGGTCTTCCCGGTTCTTTGCGGCGTTCGCCATCTGGTGACCGTTCGGAATCCCGTGCCGTTCGGCAAGCAACGAGCAAAGCTCGTCGATCACTGCGTATTTGGAGGTAGCCTGAAGGGGAAAGACGATACAGTCCGACCGCAGGAGACTTGAGATTGCCAGACCCATTCGGTTGTCCTATCTGATCAGGTCAGGATGCGGGATTGCAGACACCGCATGAACGCTTCCACTGAGCGGCAACCAGCCCGCGCAAGATGTGCGTGGAACACTGAGTGCCTCCTGCGCATCCGTCCCTGATTTCCAGCGTGGTGCGTCACATCGTGCCATCACCTCTGGAGGTAATCCTCTTCCGAATCCGGTCCCGATGATAACAAGGTGGTTGTGTTGATGCGAGTCTGCCATCGATGGAGCGCGCCGGCGTGGTCACCGTTTTTGGATTGATCAGGTTTCAAAAGCATCAACCTTCCAAGACCGACGTACTTGTTGGTGGGTAGACTGCGGAAATGCTCTCACGTTTCCCACTGAAATCTTCCACTGTGAAATCCTGAGCACCAGCGTAGATTCCCCCAGTTTTGAAGTTCAAATCCCGTTGCTTGGCAGCCATAACTCTTGATTTTCTGAGGACATTTCAAAAGGTCGTTGAACTGGCAGAAGGACCATAAACAGCGACGCAGAAAAGAGATATGGGGATAGAATCTTCTGAGACAAAATTCCGTCCAATCAAGTCGGGGCGACAGGATTTGAACCTGCGACCTCCTGGACCCAAACCAGGCGCTCTAATCCAAGCTGAGCTACGCCCCGTTGTTACTAAATGTCGCCACCTCTTACACTTATCGTATTGTCAGACTCGACTGGTTCTACCTCGGAAACACAAGCTTCCGGGGGGCAGAAACTCGACGATACCCCCAGCCTATTCCTGCAATGGGCGGCATGACGCTGCCCTATCGCTGGAACAGCCGGGCCAAACAGTTTGTCGCCAAAACAGGTTATCGTCATAACGCCGATGGCAAACCAAACCGATCGTACCAACTGCTGGCGAAAGTGCCAGGCGCCCGCCGAAGAACACCTCGGTCTTCATCGATTGGGTGAGTTTCGACAAGAACATGTCGGTGCAGATTATGTGGCATGGGCGCGGCGCGCCGGTGTGAGTGTGGCTGCCCCTGTGGGCCATGCCGCTCTTGTCCCAGCCGTGCTCGAAGGAATGGCGGAGACTCTTGCCGTCGATGGCCACCAGCTTGCCGCCGGAAAGCTGGACCATCGAACTCATCCACTGCTGGAAGCAGCGTTCGAAGGCCTCGGGGTTCAGGCGGGCAAAGACATCGCCGAAGGTGTCGTGGGAAGGGATGCCGTGGGGCAGGTCCAGGAAGGTTTTCAGCCAGCCGAGCTTGGCCCTTCCATACTTGGCCACGCCGGCCCAGCCGTCGGCCCAGGCCATCACCGCGAACAGGGCGATGGTGAGGATATCGATCAGCTTGTGTCAGCGGTCGGGGTTTCTGGGGTCGGGCATAGCTATAAAGGCGCGGGGAGTCTTCGCGGTCGCTTGGGCGTCCATGCCAAAGCTCCCTCATATAGTGCAGTCCGTGAAGACTGCTGGTTTTTCTTCGACTTTTTCTTGCCCGCGCACGGGGACAATGAATGGATCTAGATCCACTTCTACTTCCGACCTTCTGCATGTTCTTCGGGATCTTGATCCGGCCGCCCCG
>JAPLKX010000164.1 GCA_026387845.1 Candidatus Hydrogenedentota bacterium
CTTCCCAAGCTGGATGTCGCGGGTTCGAACCCCGTGTCCCGCTCCATTTTCTTTTCTTGCCCCCTTCTGGTGCGTCGGCATGCGCAGATTAAACACTTTGACTGCTCGGCCCCTGAATGCAAAGAAGGCTAGTGAATATTATTGGCTGGAGTTATCTTGAGCGTGCTGCCACTCTTCAATGGCTTTAATGGCGTTGGCGGATGTGCTTACCGCAGCCAAACGCTGAACGAACTGGCGGTTTTGAGCGGCCTTACTGGTGAGCGCCAGAATCTGTAGTTGGGCCGTGGGCGATTGTGCGGGCGACAGGATCATAAACACCAGTTCGACCGGCTGTTCCGTTGCGACATCCACAATGCCCTGGCGGGTAAGGCCGAGCGCTAAACGCGGTTCAGTCAACCCATCCAAACGCGCATGGGGAAATGCGACGCCCTCGTTGAAAAACGTCGACCCCAGCCGTTCACGCTCCCAAATCTTTCGCGTCGCCTCGGGCAAGAGACCCTGTTCATTCTCCCGGAGCGCCGCTTTTGCCAAGGCATTCAAGACCTCTTCCTTCAAGACGGGCTCGTCCCACACGATGATGTTTTTGGCGGACAACAACTGCGTCAGGTTGGGCAGGCTGGGGGTAGGCCCGTGGGTGGGGCCGGCGGGGCGCGCGGGAAGCTCCCAGAGGGCGGCCTCCCTTCCACCGCCACGGCGTGTATCGAGCACAACCATGGTGATTCCTTCCGCCTGCTCGACAAGCCGTTCCACGACATTCTTCTTGCCCTGTAGCCTCTGCCAAGGGGAGAGGGTGGCGGGGCTGCCGATCACAATGTGGCCGACCCGGTATTCGCGGGCGAACCGCAGAATCGTCTCCGCGACGTCCTTGCCCTTGTACGTGAACACCATAGCGCCAAGTTGTTTGGCCAGCGTCAGTGAGCCGGAGAGAAGCCGCTGGGTTTGGGCATCGATCGCAGTCGGTTCTTCGGAAGGAGTTTGGACGTAGAGCGCATACCAGTTGCGGTTCAACCGCCCCGCAAGACGAGACCCATACCGCAACAGCATCTCGCTATTGGGGCCGCCGCTACTCAAGCACACCATTACCTGCTCGGGCGCCGGCGAGGCTTCCTCCTGTTCCGGCACCCTGCGCCGTTGATCTATTTGTGATACCAGTTCCCGCAGCGTGAACTCTCGCAATTCTTCGAGGTTGGATCCCTTGAAGAAATTACCCAGCGCGGTCTCGATGCGATCCGGCGGATAAATCTTGCCTTGTTCCAACCGCTGGCGCAGGTCCTGGGTGGTTATATCCACATTCACAATCTGGTCTGCTTCCGCCAAGACACTGTCCGGCAGCCGCTCGCGCACTTTGACACCAACCCTGGATTCGATTGTGTCGTAAAGGCTCTCCAAATGCTGGACGTTGAGCGTGGTTATGACGTTGATGCCGGCTTCCAGGACGTCCTCCACGTCTTCATACCGTTTCTTGTTCTTGCCCCCTGGAACGTTGGTATGCGCCAGTTCATCGATGAGGGCGACCTCGGGTTTTCTCGCAATGACGGCGTCGACGTCCATCTCTTCGAGCAGAACGCCGCGATACTCCTGCCGGACCCGGGGAATCACCTCCAAACCTTCGATTAACCTGGCCGTGTCTTCGCGGCCGTGCGTCTCGATAAAACCCACCGCCACGTCAATGCCTTCCTGCTTGAGGCGGTGGGCTTCCAACAGCATTTGATAGGTCTTTCCCACGCCCGCGCAATACCCCAGGTAGACCTTGAGCCGGCCGCGTTGCCGGCGCCGTATCATCCGCAGAAAACTGCTGGCTTTGTCGTCTACCGCCATCCTCTACTTTCCCGTCTTCTCTTTCTCATCGAGCGCCAGATTTACCAGCAACACGTTTACGCGGGGCTCCCCGAGCAGGCCCAACGTCCGCCCCTCGGTGTGCTGCTGGATGACCGCAATCACGCCGTTGGTATCCCATCCGCGCGCTTTGGCTACACGCGGCGCCTGCAATATGGCGTTTTCGACGCTGATATGCGGGTCGAGTCCGCTGGCCGAAGCCGTTGCCGCGTCGGCAGGCACAAGCTCGCCGGCCGCGAGACTGTTCGTTTCCCGGTAACGCTCGACGCGTTCCTGCACTTTCTCGATCAGGTCCTTTGACGTCGGCCCTAGATTCGTGCCCCCTGACGCAGTCCCGTCATAGCCTCCTGCGGAAGGCCGCGGATGAAAGTACCGGGGGCCGTTGAACGCTTGGCCCAGCAGCGAGGATCCCACCGCCGTTCCATTGTGGTAGATGATAGAACCGTTGGCTTTGCCTGGGAAAAAAGCCTGGCCCATAGTATAAACCAGTATGGGATAGACGCCGCACACGATCACACCAAGCGCAACCGTCATTGCCAGGGCCGACCTCAATTCTTTCAAGAAGGTCTGCATCGTTTTAACCCTTACACAAGGTGAATGGCATTTACAATCAAATCAATGAGTTTAATGCACACAAAGGGCGCCAGTACCCCGCCCGCCCCGTATACAAACAGATTGCGCCGCAGCAACGCCGGAGCCGCCATGGCACGAAACCTGACCCCGCGCAATGCCAACGGAATCAGGCCGATAATAATCAACGCGTTGAAGATGACGGCGCTCAAGATGGCACTGTCAGGCGATCCCAACCGCATGATGTTAAGCGGCGCTATCATGGGGAAAAACCCAATCAGCATTGCCGGAATGATGGCGAAATATTTGGCCACGTCGTTCGCAATACTGAACGTCGTTAACGCCCCCCGCGTCATTAGCATCTGCTTGCCCGTCTCGACTATCTCGATGAGCTTAGTCGGGTTCGAGTCCAAATCCACCATATTGCCGGCCTCTTTTGCGGCCTGAGTGCCGGTGTTCATGGCGACGCCGACATCGGCTTGGGCGAGGGCAGGCGCGTCATTGATGCCGTCCCCCGTCATCGCCACTAAATGTCCGGCGGCCTGTTCCGTTCGGATAAGGGCAAGTTTATCCTCGGGTTTGGCCTCGGCCAGAAAATCGTCAACCCCGGCTTCGGTGGCTATCGCCGAAGCGGTTAATTGATTGTCGCCGGTGATCATGACGGTTTTAATGCCCATTGCGCGGAACCGTACGAACCGGTCGCGCAAGCCGCCTTTGACGATGTCCTTCAGGTAAATGACACCCAACGCCCGATCGTTTTCCGCTACCACCAGCGGCGTACCGCCCGCCCGCGCCACCGCGCCTACGGCATCTTCCACTTCAGCCGGCAAGGCGCCCCCCACAAACGCGCGTATCGCCTGAGCAGCGCCTTTTCGGATGTTTCTGCCATCGATGTTGACGCCGCTCATCCGGGTTTGTGCGGAAAACGCAATGAATTCTGCGTGGGGCATTTCAGAGATCGTTCGGCCACGAAGACCGTACCGTTTCGCCAGCACCACGATGCTCCGCCCTTCGGGCGTCTCATCGGCCAGCGAGGCCAATTGCGCGGCATCGGCCAATTGTTCCGGCGTGACGCCCGGCGCCGGGATAAATTGCGAGGCTTCCCGATTGCCCAGCGTAATCGTCCCCGTTTTGTCCAGCAGCAGGACGTTCACATCCCCGGCCGCCTCGACGGCGCGGCCGCTCATGGCTAGTACGTTCTTCCGCACGAGCCGGTCAATTCCAGCAATCCCGATGGCGCTCAGCAAGCCGCCGATCGTCGTTGGGATGAGGCACACCAGCAGCGCGACGAGGGTGGTAACGGAAAGATCCACGCCCGAATAAAGGCCAAACAATTTCAAAGTGGCAATAGCCACCAGGAAAATGATTGTCAACGCCGACAGCAAGATGGTCAACGCGATTTCATTTGGCGTCTTCTGCCGGCGCGCGCCTTCCACCAGCCGGATCATCCGATCAAGAAAACTTTCGCCGGGGTTTGCCGTCACTCGAACTTTTATCCAATCGGACAGCACGCGGGTGCCGCCGGTCACGGCGCTGCGGTCGCCGCCGGCCTCGCGCACCACGGGGGCGGATTCGCCCGTAATGGCGGATTCATCGACGGTGGCGATGCCTTCCGTAATCTCGCCGTCGGCGGGTATGATCTCGCCCGCCGAAACCATGACGACATCCCCTTTCAGCAGGTCTTCGGCGGGCACGCGCTCAAGGATCCCGTTCAGACGTATTCGATAGCCGAGCGTCTTCGTGCGAGTTCTCCGCAGAGAATCGGCCTGGGCTTTGCCGCGGCTTTCCGCCAGCGCCTCTGCGAAGTTGGCGAACAGTACCGTGAACCAAAGCCACAGCGCAATTTGAAGCGTGAAGGCAAGAGACTCGCTTCCGCCAGGCCAGAAAAGATCGAGTGTTGTCAGGGCAGCCCCCACTTCCGTGACAAACATCACCGGGTTTTTCATCATCGAGACGGGGTGGAGCTTCCTGAATGCCTCTTTTATCGACCTCGCGATGGTGTCGGGTTCAAACAGCCGGTGTTCTTTCCTGGCCATATCACACCTCAATAAGCAACCGGCGTATGCATGATGAAATGCTCGACAATCGGCCCCAGTGCCAACGCCGGGAAAAAGGTCAACGCACCCACAATGAGAATCGTGCCCACAAGCAAGATGCCAAACGTGAAACCCGTCACCGGAAAACTTCCGCGGCCCGGCGCAATCTGTTTTTTGCGGGCCAGGCTGCCGGCAAGCGCCAGCACCGGCACGATCATGAGAAACCGCCCCGCCAGCATGGCTATCGCAAGCGTGGTGTTGTACATCGAAGTGTTGCCGGAAAGACCGGCAAACGCGCTGCCGTTGTTGCCGGTGGTCGAAGAGAATGCGTAGAGGATTTCGCTAAGCCCGTGCGGGCCCCGGTTACCGAGGCCGGACACGCCCCAGTCGCTGACACTGGCCCAAGCCGCAAAACCGAGAATGCTGAGGACACCCGCCAAGACATACAACACCGCCAGCTTCACGTCGTACGACTCAATTTTCTTGCCTAGATATTCAGGCGTCCGCCCCACCATCAGGCCCGCTAGGAATACCGTCAAAATCACGAAGATCAACACGCCATACAGTCCGGCGCCCACCCCGCCAAAAATGACTTCCCCCAGTTGAATGTTCAGCAAGGGCACCAGCCCCCCGAGTGGCGTAAACGAGTCGTGCATCGAGTTCACCGCGCCGCAGGACGCGTCCGTCGTTACTGTGGCAAACAGGGCCGAGCCGAAAACCCCGAAGCGGGCCTCCTTGCCTTCCAGGTTGCCCGTGGCCGCAACTCCTGCGGCAGTTATGCGAGGATTTCCGCTGGATTCGGAATACCAGCACACAAGCAATCCCAGAAGAAAGAGGGTTGTCATGGCCAACCATACCGTCCACCCGTGCCGTTGGTTGTTCACCATCCGGCCCAGATAGTAGGTCAGGCCGCTGGGAATCAGGAAGATCGACAGAATCTCGATAAAGTTCGAGAGCGGCGTCGGGTTCTCAAAAGGGTGCGACGAATTCGCGCCGGTGAAACCCCCGCCGTTGGTGCCCAGCATCTTGATCGCCTCCTGGGAGGCTATTGGCCCTTGCGGAATTACTTGAGTTGCGGCCCCTTCCTGCTCGCCGCCCAGCAACTTCAGCGGCGTGACTTTCGTGTATGCCCCGAAGTTCTCAACAACCCCCTGCGAAACCAAGAACACGGCGTACACGATGCATATCGGCCCCAGCAAGTACAGCGTGACACGCACAATGTCTGACCAAAAATTGCCGACGGTCACCGCCGTGGATCGCGCCACACCCCGGACAAGAGCGGCCGCTATCGCTATCCCCGCCGCGGCGCTGACGAAATTGTGAAAGGTCAGCCCGACCATTTGAGAGAAGTACGAGAGCGTTGACTCCCCTCCGTAGTTCTGCCAGTTTGTGTTGGTTGTGAAGCTCGCCGCCGTGTTAAATGCCAAGTCCGGAGACATGCCCGCAAAGTGCTGGGGATTAAGGGGCAGATAGTATTGAAGCCGCAGAATAGCGTACGTTAACAACATGCCCACTACACTGAACATGCCCAGGGAGAGCGCGTACTGTTTCCAGTTCTGTTCGTGGCGCGAATCCACGCCGCACAATTGATATATCCCTTCTTCAACGGGTTTTAGAACACTATCCAGAAATGTTTTTGCGCGCGGATCGAGCACCCGGACCAGATACAGGCCCACCGGCTTCGTCAACGCCGCCAGAACGCCCAAGAACACCCCAAGTTGAACCCATCCATAAATGTTCATAACTGTCCTAGAACCATTCCGGTTTGAGCACCGAAACGAACAGATATCCGATTAAGCCAATAACCAGGACTCCGCCGATTACGTCCATCATGGCTAAAGCCTCTCACATGCCAGCGCGTACAGAAAGCAAATGCCAAAGAAGATAACCGTCAACAGAATGTAGACAATGTCCATCATTGGGATTTCTCCAAAATGGCCGCCCCATCCGCCCGCTTGAGCGAAAATGTAAATGTGCTTCCTTCTCCCGGCTGGCTCTCGGCACGAATCTCGCCGCCGTGCGCCACGACAATTTCCTTGGCAATGGCGAGTCCCAACCCGGCGCCGGCGCCGGCGCCTTGGCCGGGAACTCGGAAAAACTGATCGAATACGCGCGACAAAGAATCGCTCGGGATCCCCGAGCCCGTGTCCGAGACCGAGTACCAGACACAATCGTCTTCCGCCCGCGCCGACACGGTAATCCGGCCGCCGGCCGGTGTGAATTTAATCGCATTCGACAGCAGGTTGGCGAATACGTGTGGTATCCGCGTCGTGTCGGCCTGAACGTCGGGCAAGTCCGTCGGAATGGCCGCGACAAGCGTGATGCCGCGATCCTGGGCCTGAGATTGAAATGGCGCCAGCGCGTCCAGCGCCACCGTGGCGCCGTTCACCCGACGCAGTTCCATTTGGATATGCCCTGACTGAATCCGCGCGATGTCCAGCAGGTTCTCGACGATGCCGTTTAGCCGGTCGCAATCATCTCGCGCGGCCACCAGAAGTTCTTCCTGTT
>JAPLKX010000450.1 GCA_026387845.1 Candidatus Hydrogenedentota bacterium
GGGCAAACGCTCTGGCACCCCTCAGCATCCAGAGATCCCTTGACTACAACCCCCGTACCGTACTTGACGTGGCAGTTGCCACACTCGATATACAGTTCATCTGGGTTGGGAACTTGTAGCATGAAAGAGTATCTTGCCGAGATGATTGTCTTCCCTTGGTCTGAAGCCGAGAACTTTGCCACGTACCGCCCTGGCTTCTCAAAAGCCAATCCAAAAAACACATAGTTGAAGACCGCGACCTCCGTATTCTCGGCCAACTTGTCCAGAGTGCCGTCAACGTTGACCAAAGCTGATGTCGCGTCAAGAGCCCAGACCGAGAGGCTATGCGCACACTTGCGTGTAAGCCCGCGCATCCTCACCATGTAGCAAAGCTTGGCAAACCGGATTGGCCATATCTTTGTGAACAAGCAGTCTGAAAAGACACCCACGAGGCTGACTTGGCCATTTTGCTCGTTACGGATGTCCTCGGCCATCACGAACGCTTCAACGAATGGCACAGGAAACATGCTCTGCTCTGGCATAGTCCGCCTCCGCCCAACGCCCCGACCTTTCGCCGGCGACAGTGCTCGAAGAGCAAGCCGCGCCCGCCCAAGGCAGCCCCGCGGGCACTGTCCGACCACAGAAGCCACCGGGATCCAGCATGTCAGCCACGCCCCGCGAAGACAGAACGGCAAGCACATCATCAACATAGTAACGCAAGGTGTCCTCGACGTAATGTGCGACCACAGCAACTGACACTTCGTGCTGCCGCCAGAGTCTACGCGCATCCTCATGCGTAGCCCGTGTTATGGACCTACTCGACCCGGCAGGTGCAAAGAAAACCTCCACCACAATGTCCTCATCCTCAGTTGGCTCGCGCGGTTGCGAGAAACCACCCCAGGCGCAGATTGTGCCTGGGAAGACTCTCTCAATCTTCCTGCACATTGCATCCAATTGGAGCGCCAAACTAACTGCTACCATTCGCCGAGTCCTCAGCTGGAGGTCGTCATCCTACTAACCTTGCGTATCACCTCATCCACGAAACCAAAGAGTGATTCGCTCAGATCATCATCGCGTACAGAATCCTGGCGGTAGTCAGCCTTAACCCTAAGGTTTCGGAGTTCTGCCCAGTCCTCTGTCCAATTGGGATCCAGTCCGAGTTTGGATTGAAACTCCTCCGCATCTAGATAGTCTTTCATTTCATCATGCCTGAAATACCGCCTCCCCTCATGATCCGGAACCTCCCGATCGCATTTACGCAAGAAGGCCCACCCAGCGTGATACACCGCGTAATAAAGCCTGTTGGCTGCCGCATCGGGGAATCGCCATCCCAGACCCAGAAGCATGCGGGCGGCCTCAACATTGCCGCGCGCCTTGGCAATCATGTGAGCGCCTCTCAAGGCACCTTACCAGGCGACCAGCCACCTCTGATAATATAAGGGCATTACGACTCGGAGCAACCGTATTCCCGAAGGTGTTCGCCGCAGAAGTCACGGCGTCAGGGCGTAGAGGATGATGTTGGCGGCGACGCGCTTGGCGTCTTCGGGCGAATAGGCGCGGGCGCCCCACGTCCTGATGCCGTCGAGGCCGCACGAGATGCCGTAAGGGCTGTAGATCATCACCGTGTGCCCGCCGCGCTCCAGGGCGTAGAGCACGGGGCGCTTGAGGTCGGGCGACTCGGCCTTGACGGCGGGCGAGTACTCGACCT
>JAPLKX010000212.1 GCA_026387845.1 Candidatus Hydrogenedentota bacterium
AGGCCGGGCCGGTCCCAGTCGTAAGCGAGGGCGGGCGGTGCCCATTCGTCGATTGCGCCGATGAGGTCGCCGGCCGTTACCGACTTTCGGGTCATTCGGGGAACTCCATGGAAACGGCCGCGTAACCGACGACCTGGCCATAGTCGCCGGAGGTTTCAGCGCTGGTTCGGTAGTCAAGGAGGGACCATTGTGTGGCTCCCCGAGCGAGCGCATAGGCCATGGCTGCGACGACGGCGGCGCTGCCACACATGGAGTAAGCGCCGCGGGCAACCCCGCTGATCACGGCGTGGGCGTCTTTGGCCAGGATGGCGTCGAGGGTACGTTTGTCGATTTGGTGGGCCTGCTCCTGGGAGAGATAATGGGACAGGTCCGTCGAGGCGACGACCAGATCGGTTTCGGAAGCGAGTTCAGCCAGCGTCTGCCCCACGTCGAGGTGGCGCTCTCCGGCGCGTTCGCCGAACAGCACCGGCACGACCGGGACTTTCCCCACCGTCAGCCACAAGAACGGCAACTGGACCTCGAGCGAATGTTCGGTGACGTGGGGTTCTACTGAAACGCTTCCGATTTTGTGTGCGAGCGCCTTGGCAAACGGCTCGTCGACGGGAAAGGTTCCAAGCGGGGTCTGAAACGCGCCCGAGGAATACACGGACGCGCCCGGAATGGAATAGCGGTGGCTTGTTCCCAGCAGGATAATGCGCTCGGGCTTCTTCCCCCGCAGGCGCGTGTATGCAAACCCGGCCGTGGGGCCGGAATAGATATATCCGGCATGCGGCGCCACCACCGCGGCAACCCGGTCGGGCTGGGGTTCGACCTCTGACTGGGCCAGGTATTGCTCCACCATCCGCTGAAGTGTCTTTGGATCTAATGGATAGAACTGGCCCGCAACAGCCGGTTTTCTGGTATTCATGGCCGCGTCTCCCTCTCGCTTATCACTATTGTATACAATCCCACCGAATTTTTCCCTTCCTCATCAAGCATGTATGGCCGGATGGGGGCGCAACTGAAAAGCAATGATGAATGATGAACGATGAATAAAGTACGGCGGGCTGGGCGAGGGCTTTGATGTTTGTTTTCCGGCCGGGATCGTTTGATTTACAGCGTGCCTTAACGTAAGCTGCTCAGGTCGAGGCCAGTAGGTTTTGGGGTGCCAACCGTGATTCCCACAAAACTGAGTGCGCAGGTGTTTTACGAACTGCCCCCTGTGCTTGCCCATTACGTGGAGCAGGAACGGAATTCGTGGATTGAAGCGCTGCCCAAATCGGGTAAGTTCTATCTGCGGGACCGTCAGGGCCTGTTCGTGGACGTCTCGGTGATCGTGTCGGAACGCCGCACCCAGATAGACTACCTGGGGCTGGAACGGGCGCGGGCGCTCCAGTACGCGGCGGGATTTCAGGCGGGCCGGACGGACGCGGGGCGCCACCTCGAGGAATTCAACCAGAACGTTCGGCTGGCGCTTCAAGCGGCGCCGGTGTTCCGCCAGTTGCAGGGGTGGTTTGTGGCGCAGCCGGGGAAATTCGAGTTTGACCTGGATGCGCGCACGCTTTACCGTGAAATTGCGCTGAACGACTCCGTGGAAGCGTTGGTGTTCCGCCATTTGATGATCGACCCCAACCAATGCGAATTCGCGTGCTGGGCCACGGCCGGGTACTTCTCGGGGCACGTCAGCGAGATTCTCGAGCGGCGCGTGATCGCGCTCGAGACGGACTGCGCGGCGCACGGCGGCAAGACGTGCCGGATCGTGATGCGGCTGGACGCGGAGTGGGGCAGCGAAGCGGACTGGGCACGCAGGGCGTTGACAGCCGAGACGCTCCAAAAGGAATTCTCGAAGTTGGATGAGGCCGTGGCAGGCGCGCGAAAGGCGGAATTGCGTGCGCGCAACGCGTTGAACGATCTCAACCGCCGGCTTCGGTCGGAACTGATGCTCGAGACGATAGTGGCGGGGCATCCGGCGATGCAGACGGCGGTGCACCGTGCGCGGCAGGTGGTTGACATTGACGTGCCGGTACTTATCAAGGGCGAGACGGGCGCGGGAAAAGAGTCGTTGGCCCGGGCGATTCATTACGCGGGGCCGCGCAGAAACAAACCGTTCGAGATTATCGATTGCCTGGGCATCTCGGGCCACCTGCTCACTCACGACATCTTTGGTTATGAAAAGGATGCGATACCGGGCGCGACGCGTGCGCATGCGGGCGCGTTTCAACGGGCCAACGGCGGCACCCTGTATATTAACGAGATCGCGAGCCTGACGCTCGAGGCGCAGGTGATGCTGCTGCGCGCGCTGCGTGAAGGGGCCCACTACCCGCTGGGCGCGGAAGTTCCGGTAAAATCGGATGTGCGCCTGGTTGCGGCGACTCAGCACGATCTCCGCGAGAAGAGCGAGTCCGGCGAGTTTCTCCGGCACCTGTATGATGCGCTCTCGGTAGTCGTGATCAACCTGCCGCCCCTGCGGGACCGGGGCGACGATATTCTGAGGTTGGCGGAAGATTATCTTCGGCATTTCTCGGATCGGTACGACCGGGCGAACCTGTCGTTCAGCCCGGAGTTCCGTCAGGCGCTGCTCAATTGCGAATGGCCGGGAAATGTGAGGCAGTTGAGCAATGTTATCGAGCACGCCGTTATTATGACGGAAGGTTCGACCATCGATGTCGACCAGCTTCCGGACGACGTGCTGGCGGGCAGAGGCCCGCGGTCGCAGGTAGAACTGGGCGAAAAGACAATCAAGGCGGCGCTCCGGCGCACCAACGGCAACAGAGGCCAGGCCGCCCAGCTTCTTGGGATCGGCCGCACGAGCTTGTGGCGGGCGATGTCGCGTCTGAAGATTTCTTGACGTGTTTTTGAGTATGATTGGGGAAACGGAGGATTAGAAGCAGACATGTGGCGGTTCGTTCATCTTACGGACACCCACCTTGGCAGCGTTACGGACGGTGAATGGAACAACCGGTTCCTTTGCAGCATGATGCCGGGCGTGATGAGGTGCCTCCGCGGTGACTTGGCGCGGCTCAAGCCGGATTTTGTGCTGATTACGGGGGATATCGCCAGCCATTACGGCCGGGATTCGTTTTTTGCGGCGCGAGATCTGCTGGATGCGCTCGACATCCCGTATTATCCTGCCGGCGGCAACCACGATTTCCTGCATGAACAGTGCCGGGACTGGTTTTACGAAGCGTTCAACCAGCGCATGCCGGGCGGCGACACCGTCTATTCGTTCACCCACAAGAACCTCCACTTCTGCATACTCGACCCGTGGTGGATGTGGAACGACGGCTCGCTCGCACCGCA
>JAPLKX010000452.1 GCA_026387845.1 Candidatus Hydrogenedentota bacterium
TCGTCACCGTCGGTGAGGAGGTAGCAGAGCTTGTTGATGACGCCGGAGTTTCTATGGACGCCACCGTAGTCCTCGGAGCCGATATAGTAGTAAGGGCTGCCGACCCGGTCGGGATCGCCAAACATGGTGGGATCCTTCATGTTGCGGTTCGGCCCGTAGGGCAAATCTTCCCCGTGCAGCCACCGCACCTGAAGGCTATCGTCGCCGCGCCCGTTGGTCAAATCCACGAATTCGCCCCAGATGTCCGAGAACGCTTCGTTGATGGCGCCGGATTGGTTTTCATAGATGAGCCCCGACGTGTACGACGTAACGCCGTGCGTCATCTCATGGGCAACCACGTCGTCCGTGACATAGTCCTCGCCGAAGAACATGGCGTCGCCCATCATGCCAAACCATTCTTCATATTCCGGGGGCAACGCCATTTGATAGAACGCGTTGTACATGGGGCATTGGCCGGGCTCGCAATACCGCACCGTTGCCCTCATGATCATGCCCTGGCCGTCGATACTGTCGCGGTCGTGCGCCAAAGAATAGAAGTCATGCGTATCGCCCAGGTAATCGTAAGCATTGTCGGCATCGGTTATGCCGCAAGCGAGATCCCCTTCTTCGCGCACGATCGTATTTGGGGAAGGATAGTAGCTGTTTGCATCGTAAATGCGCCGGTGTTTCGAGTTGTGCACCAGCGGGTAAGTAAACGCAACGGCCCCGTTCTTGACGTTAACCAGTACCCGCTCGACTATGGCCACACCCTTCGTTGAAGCCACACCCACGTCGAGCACGGTGCAAAGCTCGCCTTGCGCCCCCACCACCGCCGGATCAAAAACCATCCGGCTGTTGTTGGTGTATGTGGTAAGGCCGGAGACATCAACGTTGTAGAGGCCTGCAACATAACTTGCGGCATGTTCTTTGGCCAGATCGGTCGAGATTGCCGGGGAAAGCGACACTTCGCCGGAATCGAGCTTTCCAGGATCGCGCATGATGTCGCTGGAGACGCATTGCACCCCGTTGTCGCCATCCATCTGCACCAGGATCTGCCCACCGAACACAACGAAATTGCTGTACTTCTGCTGAAGGCGCACATAGTTGAGGCTGCCGGCGGATGTCACCCGCTCCGCCGCAAAAGTTTGTTTGAGGCTCCCCTTCCCGAAGACGCCCGAATTGGTGTCAATGAAATCGCGCGCCGCGGCATCGGGACCCAGCACCGCCTTGGCCGCGCCGGCCGGGGTCGAGAAACGACCGCCGGGAGGAGCCCCGATGAAGCGGACATACCCTTCCGTGGTGCGGAGCAGCCGGGCCTCTTCGGTAGCCGCGGGTGCTTGCAGCGTTTTGAGCAACTGTTCCAAGGCCGTGTCGGGGTCGGCCGCCGCTTGAGCAAAGGCCGGAGCGGTAAGCCACAGACACATCAAAATTACCGCGGCCACCAGGTAAGAACGCATTCCTTGTCTCCCTGCAAAACCGATGTACTTCCGCCGGCAACCCGCGCGCCGTCCAACAACCTTAGACTGCACGCCGGTTGTCCCCAAAGCCTCCGTCCAAACGCTGTAAAAACATGCCCAACAACACAAACCCCCCGGCTGCCTGAAACGCGCACACCCGCGGCGAGCCAGGCGGCCGGCCGGTTTCACTCATAGCGTCCGTTAACCTTTCTACACCAACCACATAGGTTAAGTCAAGGGGAAAACCTTCGACGCAACGTGACCAATCTGGAAAAAATCAGAATAGTACTGTTCCCCTTCCCCAATTTTAACCGAAAAATGCCGTTGCAACCGCTTAGGGGGGCTTGGGAGAGGTGGACTTCTTGTCCGGCGCGGAAAAACGAAGCAACGGCCTGCGCCAATCGGCCTCCTCTAATTCTAATTCGCTTTCAAAATGAGGCTAACCGTGCTACAATATGGTCATGGCAAGACCAAGGCAAATCGACCACGAGCTGGTGCAGAAAGCTCAAACCGTTGTTGC
>JAPLKX010000759.1 GCA_026387845.1 Candidatus Hydrogenedentota bacterium
GCACATCTCGCTCTACAGCGAACTGGGTCGCGGGACCACGTTCAAGATTTACCTGCCCCGGATAACCGAAACCGCGGAAGAGGAGGTCACATCAGCGCCCGTCGCTCCTATAGGCGGCACGGAGACGATCCTGGTAGTCGAGGACGATGCCGCTGTACGCGAAATCACCCGCAAAATGTTGGCGGATCTCGGTTATGACGTGATCGAGGCCGACGGCGGGCCCCACGCCCTCACCGCGGCAGCGGAACGGGAGACCATCCACCTGCTTCTAACGGACGTCATCATGCCCGAGATGAGCGGGCGGCTCATCGTTGAGCAGGTGGCCGCCTTGCATCCTGCGATTAAGACCCTTTATATGTCAGGGTACACGGCCAACGTCATTGCGCACCATGGTGTTCTTGACCCGGGCGTACATCTCTTGCAGAAGCCGTTCACAAATCGGGGCTTGGCACAAAAGATCAGAGAGGTCCTGGCTGGATAAAGATCGTTTGATAGTTCATGTGCCGCAACGGCAACCTCCGCTCAAGGAGACTCTATGTTTGCAAGGATGAGGGAATACCTCTTATCGCCTGCTTTTACAGACGATCAATTCAGGACGCATTTCTCCAAGGCATTCAAGACACTCTTATTGAATATGATGGTAGTCTTGGCGCTGGCCGTTCCTGTTGCAATGTTTCTCTCCGTCAGGAAACAGCAAACGACGATACAACTGCTTTTCTATCTCCTCATGCTGCTGACGGCGTGGGGTCTAGCCCAACGCGGCCGAATCAAACTCGCCAGCGTGCTGTTTGTGGCGGGGAATTGGGCTGTATACACGGTGGTTGTCCTCCTGTTCTCGGCGGGAATAAGTTCGATAGACCCGATAATTTACGTTTCGATCGCCGTCAGTGCCGGCGTGCTCTTGGGGCCGCGTGCCGCTGTCTTGGTCGCTGTTCTGAGCGCGATGGTCGGCTTCGGGAAGATGGCGCTCGATGTCAACGGCTACGTGTCGCCGTTTTATCGTGCGATGCCGGCGCCGGTGGCCTGGATAATACTGGTCTTTGCCCTCATCTTGGCCGTTATCCCGCTGAACCTGGTGCTCCGAAGTTTTGTCGAGGCGCTGGCGCAAGCTCGGCGGGAACTCGAGGAACGCAAGAAAATAGAAATGAGGTTGCGGGAGAGTGAGGAACGGTACCGCGAACTCTTCGACAACGCCAATGACATCATGTATACGCATGACCTTGAGGGCAACTTGACCTCATTGAACAAGGCCGGGTTACGAATCGGGGGATATACGATAGAGGAAGCTCTGAAACAGAACGCCGTAAACCTTGTAGCCCCCCAATACCGGACGCTAATCCAGGAGACAATGAATTACGAGATATCGCGAGATGAATCCGCGCCGTACGAGGCGGCCTTGATAGACAAAGATGGTCGCGAGGTGCCTGTTGAGATAAGCACCCGCGTAATGCACCGCGACGGCATCCCCGTCGGCATTCAGGGGACCGCCCGAAACATCACCGAACGCAAGCGGGCGGAAGAACAGCAACGCAGTCTGGAGGCGCAACTCGGGCAGGCGCAAAAGATGGAGTCTGTGGGCCGCCTTGCAGGGGGGGTGGCGCATGACTTCAATAATCTTCTTATGGCAATCCTTGGCTACGCAGAGATGATCCTCACCCATTGCCAGGAACTGACTCCTGGCGCACGCGAGTGGGTCGAGGAAATCCAGAAAGCCGGTGAACGGGCTCGCAATCTGACGCGGCAACTGCTGGCATTCGGGCGCAAACAAACCCTCGAGATGCAGGTCCTTGACATGAATGAGGTGGTCTTGGGTTTCGGGAAAATGCTCAAACGCCTAATCGGCGAGGATATTCAGGTCCAAACCCTGCTCAATCCGCGCATCGGCGCCGTTAAAGCGGACGCGGCACAGATTGAGCAGGTGCTTTTGAATCTTGCGGTCAATGCACGCGACGCCATGCCTAATGGCGGACGACTGATCATTGAGACCGCGGACGTTGTGCTGGATGACGCATACGTCGCGATGAATCCATACGTTGAGCCAGGCACATATGTGATGCTGGCGGTAAGTGACACAGGATGCGGAATGAATGCCGAGACACAAAAAATGGTTTTTGAACCGTTCTTCACAACAAAAGGCCCGGGACAGGGAACGGGACTCGGCCTTGCAACGGTGTACGGCATTGTGAAGCAACATCAGGGGCACATCTCGCTCTACAGCGAACTGGGTCGCGGGACCACGTTCAAGATTTACCTGCCCCGGATAACCGAAACCGCGGAAGAGGAGGTCACATCAGCGCCCGTCGCTCCTATAGGCGGCACGGAGACGA
>JAPLKX010000034.1 GCA_026387845.1 Candidatus Hydrogenedentota bacterium
CCTTTGGGCGCCTCTTCCGTAAACATGTACGCGAGCGTGCCGATCAGCTTGTCCGGGTAGACTTTTGAGGTTCTCTCGGCGAGTTGGTTGACGAACCAGAACTGGGTGCCGCCTACAGTGCCATACTGATCGTTCATGGCGGAGCATTTGGGGCACTGGCAGTAGTTGTACCAGTCCATCTGCGAGAAACTGTGCTGGCGGACGCCCGGCATATCCGCCATATGCTTGAGGATGCGTTCGGTGACGATATCGAGGACGTCGGGGTTGGTGAGGCAGAGCTGTGTCTCGTTGTTGCGCCGTACGCCGCCGATCTCGGAGAAATACTCCGGGTGTGATTCGAAAAACTCGTCCGGGCTGACGTAGTTGAAATAACTGTGGCACGTCCCGTCAAACGAGTACTGCGTGCCCTGCGGGTTGTCAGGCCCGCCGCTGCCCGCGTTCTCACGCTGGCGGGCAGAGAAGTCGGCGTCGCCGCCGGGCCGGGTGTAGCTGGTGTGACGCCACAGGAACGCGGGACGGACAAGGGAGTCGAGCTGGGGCAGGGCGAGGCTTTCCACGGCGGGCGTCTTGGTGACACCGGGCGCGTACCACCTCACGCCAAGGTGGTTTTCGAGGAAGTCGTACACGCCGTACAGCGTGCCCGCGGCGGCCGTGCCTGCAATGACCAGATGCGGCGGGACGGTTTTGATGACGTAGCCCTGTTCACCCAACTGTTCGGCGCTCGGATCAACGCCCAGCGACTTGGCCACAGGCCCGCAACCCAGCACGATCATAGGACTTCCAGCCGCCGGAGGCTGATTAGCGATAGGAAGTTCGGCGCCGGTGCAGGCTTTCATATGAGCCTGCAACTCCTCCGCGGCATGTTTTTCCGAGTTGCTGGTGGTGGGTTCGATGACAATTGTGTAGGCGCTTTGCCCGTTTTGGATGAGGTAAGGCGCGGCGTGCGCGGTGGGTACGGCGATTAGGAAGGCGAGGAAGAGAACGGCGCAGGAGGGCTTGAGCATGCGGGTACTCCTTTAATTCTTAATGAGCCAACGCTATCACGTTTGAGGTTCTGGTACCAACGTCATTTGCGAAACAATGGGGATTTAGTTGACAAACTATATGTTAAATGTGCTAATAAGTTATTCTGTATGGTGGTTGCACAAAAAAGGGGCAGTTTGGAGTCTAAGTTGTAGGAAGATGTAGTACAAGGGTAGGCAAATGGGAGGACGGATGGCGGCTGGGGACCTTGGTGTGGAACTGGAACGGGTGTTTTGCCGGCATGGACGGAGCCTTTTTGTCTGTGCGTTGGCGATCACGCGTTCTCGGGAGCTGGCCGAGGATGCCGTCCAGGAAGCATTTTATCGTCTGTTTCGGATGACGGCAGTACCGGAGGACGTGAAAGCTTATGTCTACCGTGCGGTGCGCAACGCGGCGGTGGATCAGGTGACACGTTCGCCTGTTTCCGGTGAGTCGATCGAGGAGTCGTTTTTCGATCCGGGTGAAAACCCCCAGCAAGCCGCTGCGCGGGGGGAGTTTGAGGAGCGGGTCGAGGAAGTATTGCGCCGGATGTCGCCCGATGAACGCGAAACGATCCTCCAGCACCTTTATGGGGACTTGACGTTTCGCGAGATCGCGGAGCTAAGGGATGTGTCAATCAACACGGTGACATCGTGGTACCGGCGGGGGATAGAGAAGTTACGAACGGAGCTTGAACATGAATATCGAAGAATTGGAAACGAAACTGCGCAAGCTTGAGGCACAACGGCCATCGGCGGGATTTGCCGAACGGGTGCTGGGCCAGCGGCCAGCAGATCCAACCGACAAAGTCGGGTGGTGGCGCCGGCGCGTATCTGTGCCGGTTCCGGCACTGGCGGCCGCGGTGATCCTGGCCGTTGTGATTCAGGTTGTGCTATGGAATTTGGCGAAGCCGCATCCGGACAGAATCGCTGAACCGGCTACCACCCCGGCCTTGCTCGATGTACAGCCCGTCATGACGCCGTCTCCGTCCGTCGCGCTGGCCTCGGCGTCGTCGCCGGGACCAGAAGTCTCGGTCACGATGACCGGAAACTGTTCGTTTCACTTGGATCGCTAAACCTATACGGAGAAATAGATTATGTTGCGCAAAGTTGTCTCTTCACTGTTGAGCAGTGTGTTTATTACGGTTCTGTCGGCCACCGTTCCGGCGGCCGGGGATGAGGTGCTTTACTTTTTAAACATAGATGTGTCGCTGTTTTCAGTCCAGGAAGGCCCCCAGGGGCTGGTGAAGGAAAGCCACCAAATCTATGGCAGCGGTTTTGCGGCAACCGGTTCGACCCTGGGGCTGAATTGTGGCGATGAAGGTTTCCAATTCGAGGTGGATCTCCGTCCGATTGAGGAAGACGGGGCGTTTTTTGTCGATCTGGAAGTCAAGCCGGACGCCAAGAGTGAGCAAGTCAAGCCGAGGAAGGAACGGTTGTCGATGGCCGACCTGAAACCCGTCAGCCTGGATTTGGCCAGGAACGAGCAGGATAAACGGTCGTATAGACTGAACCTGGTGCCGTCCATCCGGCGAATCGACAACACGAGACGGCCTCTTGACGGATCGGAACTGAAGCTGGACCGGTGGAGCTTCAACGGGTCAAAGGTGATTGTCGACAGCTGGCGTTTGGCCGGCGAGATCAATGCGTCCGGCATGTCGCTGGCGTTCGTGGACGTGCCGGGTTATGCGCGGGTCGAGTTCGCGCTGAGCCCGTTTCCCGAAGCCCAACCGCTCGGTTATCTCCAGGACGGCACGATCAGGATCACAAAAGAGGGCGGGCTGAACCCGCAGACCGTTGTGATTGACAACGTCAAAGTCGGTTCCCCCGGGCTCCTGATTACGGGCAGCCGTTACCAGGTTTGGGTCCGCTGGTCGCCATCCAAAAAGAGTGTGATGGACGGAGTCCAAGAGATCGCGAGTCTTGACTACGACAAAATCCTGGCCGAGTCCAAGCTGGACGACACAACCAAGGCCCAGTTGCGCGCCCAGCAGCAAGCCATCAAGGAAAAGGCCGGGCAACTCAACGAGGCGGATTTCGCCCCGGACGGCATCCTGTCGCTCGTGTTCGGTTCTATCGGGATGCAATCCGGCGGTAAATATCCCGGGACTGCAAAATGAAGCGGCCAGGACAACGTTAACCGCAGGTCAGCGCCCCCAGAATGTTCAATCAGAAATTAGCATGTGCCGATAGCGTAATGGTTGGAACGCCGAAGGCGTTCACTATGAGTAGCCGGAGGCGACCGAAAGGGAGCCTCCGGAATTTAATTATTCAACGACAACCCCGAAGGGGTTGAATAAGATACTTAACTATTTCACGTTCAACCCCTACGGGGTTAAGACGGACCGGTTCCTGGTTTCCGGAGGCTCCCTTCGGTCGCCTCCGGCTATTCACATTCTTCCCTTCCCGGGAAGTGCAAGAACTGCTGCAAAAAGGTCTGGGGCTCTGACGTCGAGCAGACTGGAGGTTTGGATTGAGGCCTCACTGAGCACCGGTGAATGCTCCTGGCACCTTTTGAGGGTGCTTTCTTCATGCGCTCACGCTCACCAGGGCGTTGCCCTGGCCTTTCTCTTTTAGCGCTTTCAGCGCAGGGACAACTGTCAGGTTTGATTCTTGCCGACGCCAGTCCCGTGTGTTAAGAAAGAATCCTGTCAATCCTGTTATCCCGTCAAGGAAGTCGGACAGAATGACAGGATCTACGGGATTCGGTTTGGTAATTCGCTAGCGGCACAAGAGCAGGCGTGTGGTGGGGCGATGAAGCGGCGGGGACGTCGCTTCCACGAGGCGAGGTTTTTGACGGCAGGCGTTCTTGTGAAGTGGGGGCCACTGGTTCCGAGCGACGGGATCCTCACGTCGCCGCTGTCGCGGCTCCTCAGGATGACAGTCTTTGGGATGAGATTTGATGCTGGCTGACTTACCCGGCGCGTTTGTAGAGAAAGAGCGCGGAGCCGGGGCGTGAGGGGATATCGACTGTGAGGCCTTTGTCCATCAACTCGGCGCCTGGCATGTTGTGGGGCTTTTCTGGCGCGTCGAGATCGGCGATCGTGTAGCGGGCGGAGCGGTCGAGGCCGCGTAAGACGAGGTCGCCCGTCCTGTAAATACTGGCGTCGCGGCGGAACACTTGCACCATGCCTTCGCCCAGTTCGGGCCGGTCGAACTGCCAGCCGATCCAGTCGGCGCGGTCGAGGCTGTAGGGCGTGAGGGGATAGTAGTCGCCGGAATAGTTGGGGGCGACCTGTTTCCATTGCGAAACGAGCCTGCGGAGTTCGGCGTAATTGAGGTCGGTGCGGCGGGCGTCCCAGAGGCAGTTGGGGTACGGCGTCATCATGCTGCGGAAGAGGTAGGCGTCGGGTTCCTTCACGCCGGTGCTGTGGAACGGAATCCAGGAGGCAACCCGGACTACTGTTTCTTTGCCATGTGAAATGAGTAGTCCCCGAATTTCCCCGTTCCCGGCTCCGGAATCATGCGGGGGTAAAGTTCATCATCTTGCAGAGGTAGGCAAGCAGGAGCCCCTTGAATGCCTGAAGATGCGCGGGATCGTGAGGGTCGCCGCGTAGCGTCTGCCAGTCAAAAGCCCCGGACAGGAAGTACCCATAGACGAGCATGTAAAAGCCGCGCAAGAACAGGCCGCTGTCCACGTCCAAACGGACGATGCCGGCCTGTTCGGCGACGTGCAGCGACTCATCGATACGCTTATACAGATCGAGGTCCGCCTCCGCCTCGGGCGCGGCCAATGCCACCTCGCTGTCTAGCCAATGGCGAAGCCGGAAGCGGATACGCACGGGGTCGTGGTTCCAGAAATCGAGCAGCCGGTCCAGAATCTGGGAAATGAACGCTGGCAGTTCCGCCGCATGGGTCACGGGATGCTTCGTCGCATAGTCGAGTATGTCCCGGAGCAATTCCTGTTCCTCGTGGTGAAAAAGCGCGTGTACCTGATCGTACAGGTCCTGTTTGCTCCCAACGTGATAGTGCACCGTCGCAATATTCAGCCCGGCGGCCGCCGCGATCGCGCGAGTCGTTACACCGTGAAAACCGTGCCGTGCAAACAGCACGGCTGCAACACGAATGATGCGCTCCCGGCTCTCACTCACAACCTGCGCCCCTTCGCCCTTGACAATCTGAACACCTTTCTGTAGGCTCTCCATCAATTGATGGATTGATGGCTGGCCCCTCGGCCGCCGCCGTAGTTTTAGCAGTTCTGACATCGCTTCTGCAAGAAGCCGAGGCACTCGTGGGTATAGGAAAAAGACTGAATCATGATGCGTGTTGCACGAACGGACCCCGTATTCATCACCTCCAGTATGCCTGCCATCGCTACACCCCCCTTTCGTGTGCGGTTCTTCCTATTGCTGTTGATGGGCTGCAGTTGGGCCGCATTGTGTTGCTTGCCGGCACGCGCCGAAGAATCGGCGAAGAAGTTGACGGTCCCGGGGATCGATGCGGCTGATCCGGCCCCGGAACTCGCGCCGGAACCCGAACATGAGTCGCCTTGGTTCGTTCTCCCGGCCATGATAAACGTCCATCCAAAGCTGGAAAGCGAGAAGCTTATCGAGGAGCTTTTCAATCCCGCGATGCGCCTGCTGGCGCCCGGTTTCCGAGATGTCCGCACGATTGCTTCGTTGCGGGACGAGTACATCTTGTGGACCCCGGACTTGGCGATTGGGCGCGTCATGTCGCGTCACTGGGCGGCCTACATTCATCTGGGGTATTCCGCGGGAAAGGTGCGCACGAAATCGCAGGACACTTCCATGTTCCTCATGCCGCTTCACACGGATTTCGAGATCTATCGTTCCGCCGCCTACATTGGCTTGTGCGCGGATATCTTTCCGTGGGGCATGCCCGAGCGCAGGCAGTATCACGGTCTATGGGATCGGCTGCGGCACACAAAACCTTTGATAGGATTGCGCGTAACGGAGACCTACGCCAGCTACAAGGCCAAAGCCAAGTGCGGCTTCACAGACTTCACGCGCTTTCTGAACCTGGAATTGAGCGATCGCTGGTGGGTCACGACGTTCAATGCCAACTTAGGCGCGGATATTCCCCTGAACAAGCAGAATGCCCTGGCGTTGAACGCGGGGTACAACGTTGCGTGTACGCAGGGCTTTGATTTTGACGGCGCGGCGTTCACCGTAGGGTGGAAGCACTATTTCAAGTGACGGGGTCATCCTCCGGGAAACGCTCGTGAGCGAACAACAAGCGTGAAGGATAGCGGCCATGAATATTCGTCTGACGGTCCTGGTGGTGTCGATTCTGCTGGGGATGGTTGCACACGCAGATGGGACAGAGGCCAATGCTATCGTCGGCCAGTGGTTCACGAGCGAAAAAGACGCCCGCATTGAGATTTTCAAGGTGAACGGCAAGTACAACGGGAAGATCGTATGGACGAAAGAGCCCACTTATCCCGAGGACGACCCCGAATCCGGAAAGCCGACTCACGACCGCGAGAACCCGGACGTTACGAAACGCGGACAACCGCTGCTCGGATTGACGTTGCTTGCCAACTTTGAATATGCGGGCGGCAATTCATGGACCCACGGCACCCTATACAATCCCGAGGATGGCAACACCTACAAGACCCGACTCTCCCTGACGCCGGAGGGTACTCTGAAAGTACGCGGCTATCTGGGCATCAGCCTGCTTGGCAGGACCGTCGTCTGGACGCGGTATGAGGAACCGGTTAAGGCTCAAAAGGACAAATAGCGCGCGCCATCCGCGGGCGGCCGCTTCGACCGTATGAAGGGAGATTGAGCCATGACGACGCATGATACGGTAGTCGTGACCGGCGCCACGGGACATGTGGGAAACGTGCTCGTGCGCGAATTGTTGGATCGCGGCGTTCCTGTGTGCGCCATGGTGCTGCCGGGCGAAGACCTCACTCCCCTCGCCGGTCTCGACGTCGAATGCGTCGAGGGAGACGTACGCGACCTGGATGCGTTGCGGCGCGCCTTTGCCGGGGCCTCGACCGTTTACCACCTCGCCGGGCTGATCTCGATCCTCCCGGGGCAGACCGAGGCCTTACACGCCGTGAATGTTCTCGGGACGCGTAATGTGGTGTCCGCGTGCGAGGAATGCGGCGTGGCCCGAATGGTCTACGTCAGCTCGGTCCACGCGCTGGTGGAACCGCCTCACGGCGTCGCCATCACGGAAGCCGCGGGGTTTGACCCGTCCAGGCTCGCCGGCCCCTATGCCCAATCCAAGGCGCGCGCAACACAGGAAGTGATGCGCGGCGTCGAACGCGGGCTCAATGCCGTCGTCGTGTTTCCCTCCGGCGTGGTAGGCCCCTACGATTTCAACGTTTCGGAAATGGGACAGATTGTCCTGCATTCCGTCCAGCACAGGCGGCTCCCGGCTTACGTCGACGGCGCCTACGACTTCGTGGACGTCCGCGATGTCGTGAACGGCATTATGGCCGCCGGCCAAAAGGGCCGGAAGGGCGAAGGCTATATCCTCTGCGGCGAACTCCTTTCGATCTCGCGTTTGATGGCGTTGCTGCAAGAACTGACCGGCGTGCCCGCGCCGGTCCTGAAACTCCCGCAATGGATTGCGAGAACCGCAGCCGTGTTTACGCCCCTCCTCGCCATTGCGACCGGGACAAAACCGCGCTTCACCAGCTACTCCTTGCGCGTGTTGCGGTCCAACGCGCTGATGGACTGTTCAAAAGCACGCCGCGAACTGGGCTACACCGCCCGCCCACTGAACGCGTCCTTTGCGGATGCCGTCGAATGGTTTCGGGCATCCGGCCTGTGACCGCCCCCCCGCTTGACGCTGGAACGCACGTCCTTATCCTGTGCGTTTGTAGAGGTAGAGTGCGGAGGCGGGGCGTGAGTTGAGTTCGACGGGGATGCCTTTTTCGAGGAGGTCGTTGCCGGTCATCTCTTGGGGTTTGTCGGGGACGTCGAGGTTGGTGATTGTGTAGCGGGCGGAGCGGTCGAGGCCGCGTAGGACGAGGTCGGCGGAACGGTAGATGCTCCCCTCGCGGCGGAAGATTTGGACCATGCCCTCGCCCACTTCAGGCCGGTTGAACTGCCAGCCGATCCAGTCGGCTCTGTCGAGGCTGTATGGCGTCAGGGGATAGTAGTCGCCGGAATAGTTTGGGGCCACCTGCTTCCATTGCGAAACGAGCCTGCGGAGTTCGCCGTAATCTAGGTCGGTCCGGCGCGCGTCCCAGAGGCAGTTGGGGTAGGGCGTCATCATGCTGCGGAAGAGGTAGGCGTCGGGTTCTTTGACGCCGGTGCCGTGAAATGGGATCCAGGACGAGATCCCGTAGGTGCAGCCCTGTGTGCCGATGGGTTCCATAATGTAATCGCTGCGCCAGAGCGGGACCGATCTGCGGAGCGTCTCGAGGTCGTTGCGGCGGCCGCCACTGGCGCATGTGTCGATGCGGAGACCGGGCCGGCGCCGCAGGAGTTCGTCCCAGAACGCGAGGTACCCGGTGACGTGTCGGATCTCGGTGATGCCCTGGCGGTCGGGCGCGTCGTTATTGCGCCAATAGTCGAGCGGGTCCATATTGAAATCCTGGCGGTACAGGTCGATACCCTGGTCGGTCAGGAGCTTGTCCGTGTGATCGACCAGCCACTTCCATGCTTCGGGGTTGCCGAGGTTGAGGAGCTTCTGCCCGCCGTCGGGGCCGAGCAACCACTCGGGATGTGTGTCGTAAAGCCAGGTGCCGGGCGTGACGCGCTCGGGTTCAAACCAGACGATGGACTTGATGCCTTTCTGGTGGGCGTGATCGGTGATGGCGCGCAGGCCGCGGGGAAACCTTTTGGTGTCGACTTCCCACGTGCCGGTGTTTGGCCAGCCGGACTCGTTGACGTACCACCCGGCGTCCATCCACCAATAGTCGATGGGGATGCCCTCCTCCACATACCGGTCGATGAACTGGAACTGGCTTGCCTCGTCGGCCGTGACCATTTCGCCGAAGAAATGCGACGAGCAGCCGGCGAGGTGCGTCGGGTGGAGTTGGCCACCGGGCCGCGGGACGTTGTGGGCGATCATCCATCGGCGCCACGTGTTCTGCGCGTCCACCGGGTCGCCCTTCCAGAATTGGAGGACGACGAGCGGCGTGCGGACTTCCTCGCCGGGGTGAAGCGTGAAGTGGGTCAACTCCTGGCCCGAGGCCACGCGAAGTCCGCCGTCGTCGTCGCGCGTGAACGTCGCGCGCCATTGACCAGGCCAGCCGACGACGGCGATGACGCCTTCGCCGGGCCAGCCGATGTTGAAGTAGGGGAACTCGCCGTTGCTGCCGCGCCCGCCGGCCGACGCGAGTTGCATCTGCTCCTTCGGCTTCAAGACGGATTCGTGGGGCTCGTAATCGTTCGGCGCGCAGATGCTGCCGGTATGGTGGCGCAGGATGAACTCGCCCGGCCGCGCGAACCGGGCGTAGACCTCGTCGGCAAGCCGGTTGAAGCGCGTGTCCAGGGCCTGAATATCGGAAAGGATCGGCGTGTCCTTGTCGCTGGTATTCTTGAAGTAGAGCGTCCACTCGACGGTGGGAAAATAGAGGTACTCGACGGCGACGCACCGGACTTCGAGGCCCGTCTCCGGATCGCGATAACGCAGTTCGTGCCGGGTTCGAGCATCGTCGAGCCGCGCGGAGTCCGCGTTCCTGGTGAAACCGGGCAGCAGATCGGCGAAGGTCTTGTCGCCGTACTTGAATGAGAACGGCGGGGCCTTTGCAGGTGGTGCGGCAGCCGTTTCCTCCTGCCCTCCGACAATCGGCAGGTCGCCCAGCCACACCACGCGGCCATCCGCCAGCACGACTTTAGCGTCGACCCAGTCGGCCTGATCGCAACTGATCCCGTCACCGCCATCGTTCACCCGAAGGTTGAACTCGGTCGCGCCGCCGAGGTCAACCCTGACCGGCACGGGCGCCATGCCCTCGCTCAACACGGACGATTTGAATGCCTCCTCAGCCTCACCCACGGCAACGGTGAAGACAACGCTGCCCGCGCCGCCGCGCGTCTGCTCGTTGGTGTCGACGCCGACACAGGCGGTGAACTCCTTCCCCGCCCCCGGCAGCTTCACCAGCACGTCGCTCGCGGCATGGGTGAAAAGGCCGCGGCGGTATTCGCTCCCGCCCAACGTGAGCGGCCGGTCCACGCGGCAGTTCCTCCAGACCACATCGAACTGGGCAAGCAGCGTGAGGCTGCCCGAAGGCTCGAGCGCGGCGGCATCCCCGAACTTCGCCGCCACCCACTTCCGCATCTGCGCCATCTCCGATGGCGGCGCCGTCTCCGCGGGCGTACCCGCGGCTTGCGCCACCGCGGCGATCAGACACATCACGACGATTCCCAGTGCCAAAGCGGTTCTCATGACAGGATTCTCCTCTTGGTCGGCCAAAGCATCTTACCAGTTTGGCGTGTGGGAGTCATTGCACACTTGGCGTTCAACCCGCTTCTAATTTTTCACGCGCTTTCCTGCCAGGAAGTTGTGGAATACTCCGTACTGCCGTTAGACTGCCGTTGCGAGCAGCCTTCGGGGAAGGTCCGGGCTGTTCGTTTCATCGTCAAGCCAGGAGTACGAAATGCCGGTACGATTTGTTGGAAGTCTGTTGTGTGTTGCAGCGCTGCTATTCGGGGCCGATATCGTTCTTGCGGCGGATCAGCCGCAATGGGGCGAACGTTACACGCGGAACATGGTTTCGAGCGAAACGGGCCTTCCGGCTGGTTTTGACTTGGCAAGCGGCAGCCACATTCTGTGGTCCGTTTCGCTCGGCGGTGGTTCGTACAGTTCGCCTGTCGTTGCAGGCGGGAAGGTGTTCATCGGCTCGAACAATTCCGACCCGCGCGACCCGCGCCATCAGGGCGACCGTGGCGGGATGCTGTGTCTGAATGAGAAAGACGGGAGCTTTTGTTGGCAACTTGTTGTGCCGCGGACCGGGGGCGACGATTATTTGGATTGGCCGGGCGTGGGGTTGTCTTCCGAGCCGACCGTGGAAGGCGACCGGGTCTATACCGTGACCAACCGGAGCGAAGTGGTCTGCCTTGATCTCGATGGGCTTGCGGACGGCAACGATGGGCCGTACACCGACGAGGCGCGCCACATGACGCCGGACGGCCAGCCTGCAATCGAGCCTGGCCCGGCCGACGCGGATATCGTGTGGCTGTTCGACATGCGCACGGGCGTCGGCATGTACCCGCACGATTCGCAGCACGTGTCGATTCTGCTGGACGGCGATTTCCTCTATCTCAACACCGCGAACGGCGTGGACAACACGCACGTCAAGATACGCCGCCCCGACGCCCCCAGCCTGATCGTGCTCGATAAAAACACGGGCCGGCTTGTCGCCAAGGATGGGGAAGGCATCGGCCCGCGCATCTTCCATTGCACCTGGTCTTCGCCGTCGCTCGGCGAAGTCGGCGGACGCCGCGAGATTTTCTTCGGCGGCGGCGACGGCGTCTGTTACGCATTCAGCGCGCTGCCACCGGAGATCCCCGAGACCGTTCAAACGCTCGAACGCATATGGCGGTTCGATTGCGACCCGACCGCCCCCAAGGAAAATGTACACACCTATTCCAGAAACTCGAGGGAAGGCCCCAGCGTCATCATGGGCATGCCGGTCTTCTACAAGAACCGGGTGTACATCACCGCGGGCGGCGACATTTGGTGGGGCAAGTACATGGCGTGGCTCAAGTGTATCGACGCCACTAAGACGGGCGACGTCACAACGACCGCCGAGGTCTGGTCCTATCCGCTCGAACGCCACAGTTGCGCGACGCCCGCCATCGTCGACGGGCTGGTGTTCGTCACGGACGACAGGGGAAACATCCACTGTGTGGACGCCGATACCGGCCAGCCTTATTGGACGCATGACGTGGGCAACGCGATCTGGGGGTCGCCGCTGGCCGCGGACGGCAAGGTCTACGTCGGCGCGCGCAATGGCGCGTTCGTTGTTTTCGCCGCGGATAAGGCGAAGAACGTTCTGTTCGCCACGAAATTCGACGATGAGATCAACGGCACGGCGACCGCGGCGAACGGCGTGCTGTACGTCCCAACCCTGAGCCGCCTCTACGCGATCCGGTGAAGGTACAGGAGGTGTTTCAACTCGCGGTAGCGGAGCCGCAACGGAAATGGGGGGCGATTAACCACAAGAGGCGCAAGACGCACAGGGGATTTAGTGGACGTTGGTGGACGGGGTGAACGCCGTGGACATTATGGACGGAGAAAACAAGGGTGAACAACTGCCGCTTACGGCGATTCGTCGTCTGCCACATGGTGATGGGCCGCTCATGAAACGAGGAAAACGGCTGTTGGCCGCTCCTGTTCTTGCAGTGATGTTTATACTTGTCTCCATGTTCATTTGCCAGCCGGCGTTTGGCCTGAAGGCTGAAGTGAAGCCGTACAAGGGCTCGCCGATGATCCATGTGAACGGCAAGCCAGTGAGCCCGCTGATGTTTTTTGGATGGGAGTCGGGGTTCGTGGCGCCAACGGACGTATTGCTGAGTACGGAATGGCGGGAGTTTTCCATTACGGTGACCGCGCCGGAAGATACCGAGGGCGCGACCGGCATTCATTTTCGGATGGGTGGTGAGGGGCCGGGGACGGTATGGGTGGATAACATCCGGGTGTATCCCGGCGAGAAAATGGCTCAGCCGGCGGAGAATTGGGCGCGCGGCGGCGATTTTGAAGGCAGCCGCGATGACGTTGAACGGGACTGGCGTCTGTTCAAGACCTTAGAGGCGGAGGCATCGTGGACGCTGGATACGGCGACGAAAGCCAGCGGCAACCAGAGTCTTCGCACGGATATCACGTCGGCGGGCACGGACCACATGCACGTGCACTGGTATCAGACCGGCTATTCCGTAAAGGCCGGGCAGAAGTACACTTATTCGGTTTGGATGAAGGCGGACAAGCCGCGCACGGTTGACTTGATGATGGTGCACATCGGCGCCCCCTGGACGATATACCCGACTGAATCGGCATCGAGCACGGCGTACGTCCAGCAGGTACGGCTGGCGCGGGACGCGGGCGTTCACATTTACAGCTTCGGGATGCCGATGCCGTGGCCCAGGGCCGGCACGGAGCCCGATTTCAGCGAGGTGGACAGAACCATCGAGACGACACTGCGCGAGGATCCGCAGGCGCTGCTCCTGCCGCGGTTCGACATGATTCCGCCGGGCTGGTGGCTCGACGAGCACCCCGGCGACCGGATGCTGTTCGACGACGGCGCGACGGTGTCGGTGTCCGTGGCTTCTGAGGCGTGGCGGGCGGAGATGCAAACGCACCTGCGGGCGCTGGTGCGCCACTGCGAGGCGAAGTACGGCGATCACATCCTGGGTTACCATCCGTGCGGCCAGCACACCGGCGAATGGTTCTACGAGCGGTCGTGGGAACCGCGGCTGTCGGACTTTTCGCCGGCAATGAACACCGGGTTTCGGAACTGGGTGCAGGCAAAGTACGGCACGGTCGATGCGTTGCGCGCGGCTTGGAATAGGCCCGATATCACGTTTGACTCGGTGCAGGTGCCGACGGCCGAGCGGCAGCTTCATACGACGTTGGGCCTGTTCCGTGACCCCGCTTCCGAGCGGGACGTTATCGACTACTTTTACTACAAACAGATCGCCATGGAAGAACCACTCGAGCTGATGGCGCGCGCAATTAAAGAGGAGACGCGCGGGAATAAATTGACCTGCTTTTTTTACGGTTACCTGTTCGACATGCACGGAATTCCGATGGGGCCGCAACACAGCGGGCACCTCGCGATGGCCCGCATGCTGCAATGTCCCGACGTGGACATCCTCTGTTCGCCAATCTCGTATCTCGACCGCGAACTGGGCGGCGCGGGCATGTTCATGAGCGCTGTGGACAGCGTCCGCGCCCATGGGAAGCTGTGGCTGAATGAAGATGATACGCGCACGTATCTGACGCCGCCCGCGTCGGGGTTCGGCAGAGTGGACACGCCCCAAGGCACGATGTGGGTTCACCAGCGCAACTTTGCCCAGATCTGGCCGCGGCGTCTGGCGACGTGGTACATGGATCTCGGCGGAAACGGGTGGCTAAATGGCAAAGACCTGTGGGACAACATCGAGCGGCTCCAGCAGTTCTACCGGGAGTACCTCGCCGAGCCCGCGCGCTGGACGCCCGACGTAGCACTCATCGTCGACGAGGACAGCCCGAAATACGCCGCCAGCACGATCCAATTGGGCTGTCCGCTGGTGTACGAAATGCGCAGCCAGTATTTCCGGATGGGCGCGCCGTTCGGCATCTACCTGCTGAGCGACCTCGTGGCGGGCAACGTGCCGCCGTCAAAGGTTTACTTTTTCGCCAACTGTTACCGGCTTGACGCGCGGCAACGAAAGGCCGTGTTGCGGGCCACGCGGGGAAAGACCGCTGTGTGGTTTTACGGCGGCGGTTTCCTGAGCGACACCGCTAACGACTCCAACATGATCCAAATGATTGGTTTGCACCTGCGGCGCGGCGCCCCGGAAGTAGGCGCCGGTGTTAACCGCGTCGTCCCGCCCGCGCCGGGTGTGGGCGGCGTCTCGGCCCCCGCGCTGGCCGCAGGGCTCAGCGAGCCGTTCCGGAACGTAACCATGCTCGATCCGCTATGGATCGTGGACGACCCCGGCGCGGACATCATCGCGCGGTATCCATCCGGAGGCGCCGCCGTCGCCTCAAAACAGACCGACGACGGCCTCCGCGTCTACGTCGGCGCACTCCACTGCCCCGCCAAACTCCTGCGCAACATCCTGGCGGCGTCCGGTGTCCACGTTTACAGTGACAGCGATGACGTTTTGCTGACCAACGGCCGGTTTATTAGCATCACGGCCACCAGCGCGGGTATGAAACATCTGACATTCCCCCAACCATGCACGCTTACCGACGCGCTGGACAACCAAAAAGTGCTACGGGACATCAAAGAACTGGATTTGGACCTCGCCCTCGGCGAAACGCGGATGTTCCTGTGTAGTGATTAGTCCGCTTTGACTACAGATGGACGATGTCGATATTGCCCCACTTTGTTTTCAGGTACTCGGCAACCAATCTCCGATGACAATGCTCGGGTTTGTCTTCGCTGCAGAGCAGGCACGCTCCATCAAACAGACTCTTGTCCATACGTTCGATCTGCCGGCTTGCCATCAAGTCGAGGAAGTCCTGCTCATACTGTTCCCATGAAGCGTTGTTCTTGGTGTACGCGTCGCGGATTTCCTGTGTGGGCGCCAACTCGGGAACGTGGTGATAAGTAATCCCGCAGATCGCTTCGGCGAAGAACTCCAAATCATCGCGCTTGGCAAAACCCGCCAACTGCGACACGTTGTTGAGTCGTATGTCAACGAGCCTTGTGGCGCCGGAGTGCTTCAGGCGCGAAAAGAAGTCACGCGCGGACTTTTTTGTGAACCCTATGGTAAAAAGTTTCACCTTGATTACTCCCACTCGAGTTCGATGGCTGGCCCGTCTTCGGACGGGATGGAAAACGCGATAGCTTCGCCCTGGATGCGGTAGGCCTCTTCCAACGCCTCTTCCCGTGAACGGAACAAGTCATCTTCGTTAATGTGGAGCTTTTTGAGCAGCCGGGACAGGGCCGCCTCATGCGTTTCGGCACTCCCGTCTGCAAGAATATGAATCACGCTTAACCCATCTTCCGCCAGCTTGCGCGCGATGAGTATGGTGCGATGGCACTGGATGGGGTCTTTCTCGGCGCACATCAAGGCGACGCGGCGGGTTTGACTGTCTTGCTGCACAAGCTCAATCCCCTGGCAGAAAAGAAATGTGGCTGCAATGCGTTCATACTTCACTTTTCCATTTTCGTAGCAATCTGGATCGTCGGATCGAGCGCCCAATTCTCTGCCGAGATCTACATATTCGATCTGGGCTTGTTTCAGCGCGAGACAAAGCGGCTCGCGGTTAAACTGCGGGTGCAGCCGGCTGTACGGAACGGAGCGGACGTCCATGATCGCAGCAATCTCATGCTTCTTCAGCAGTTGCAGGAAATAGTCAACGGGATGGTTTGAACAGCCGATGGTATAGACGGTGCCATCCATGCCGTTGAATGAAAAGGCCGCCCGGATGCGCCGCTTGGGAAGACTATCATATACGCGCTCCGTCCTTACGATCACATTCAGCGACTCGGGCGAAATCAAGTATAGGGACCGGGACAATTCTCGCGCCAACGGTTCGGGCACATGGTCATTTAGACCGTTTTGAGTGGAATAGCCATTGATCCAGAGCGGGCCGGTGGGTGTGTCCAAAGCAGCCTGAACGTCTTTCCATGCACCCTTGCCGTGCCGGGTCCAGCGTCGTGCGGCATCGATAACGTGGTTCTCAATTTTGTAATGCTGCGGCTGGGGACGCAGTAACGGTACCGTAACCACATCCAGAACCTGCACCGGCATACCGTCCTGACATTGCCGTTCGCTCTCGCACACTTCTCCCGAAGACCGCGCGCTTACCGGCCGTATCCAGCCGCCGAAACCTTCGGCCAGCATTTCTTTTCCAGCGACGCATCTCCCCTCCCCGCTTTCATGTTTTTTCGTGGAACAGGCCAAGCATAACAGCCGTTTTATGTACATGATGCTGTTACCCCCACAAAGTACAAACCCTGCTGTGGACTGTTTCGGGGATGCCGCCAAAAGGCTCACTCCCTGAGCCAGTAAAGCATAGTAATGTATGAAGCAAAGTTTATCAACACGTGTGGGAACGGCCTTATTGAGCTTGACCTCTCCAGGAAATCAACATTATCGGACAACTGCCGTGTAGCTGCGATTGAAATCGGATCTGTATTCGGAGAGTCGCCGCCGGAGTGGGTATGGGTTTGCGGCACTACCTGGGCTTTTTCTCATAAACAAAGGGCCTGACCTCGTAGAGGGCCAGTTCATTCGGTTGAAGCGTGGGCGTGCGTTCTGTCCAGGTTGGTGAGGCTTCCATGCGAGCGGCGGCGGCTTGCCCCGCTTCATTGTAAGGCGTTACCGCGTAGCGTCCGGAGGCGGAATCGAGCCACGGCGCAACATCACAGGCGAAGGAAACCGCGCGGGCCGCGCCGCCTGTGTTCAACGCGAGGATGAGCACGGAGTCCGGCAGAACGTAGGCGTTGATTCGCGCCTCGTCGCAGGGTTTGCTCAACACGCAGTCACCCACCAGCAGGCCATCTTCAAATGCCGCGCGGAATTGTCGATGCAGTTTAGCGCAAGTTTTGAGAGCGGCGCTCAACTCGGGATAGTCGGCGATGCGGCCGGACCCGTTGATGCCTTCGGGCTTCGAGGGGAGCACGTTCAGGAAGAGGTGGTCCATAAAAAGGCGTTTGACGG
>JAPLKX010000276.1 GCA_026387845.1 Candidatus Hydrogenedentota bacterium
GCACATCTCGCTCTACAGCGAACTGGGTCGCGGGACCACGTTCAAGATTTACCTGCCCCGGATAACCGAAACCGCGGAAGAGGAGGTCACATCAGCGCCCGTCGCTCCTATAGGCGGCACGGAGACGATCCTGGTAGTCGAAGACGATGCCGCTGTACGCGAAATCACCCGCAAAATGTTGGCGGACCTCGGTTATGACGTGATCGAGGCCGACGGCGGGCCCCACGCCCTCAGTGTGGCAGCGGAACGGGAGACCATCCACCTGCTTCTAACGGACGTCATCATGCCCGAGATGAGCGGGCGGCGCACCGTTGAGCAGGTGGTCGCTTTGCATCCTGAGATTAAGACCCTTTATATGTCGGGGTACACGGCCAACGTCATTGCACACCATGGTGTTCTTGACCGCGGCGTACATCTCTTGCAGAAGCCGTTCACAAATCGGGGCTTGGCACAAAAGATCAGGGAGGTTCTGGCCAGCTAGAAGGCCAAGGAAAGCTGGCAGGCGCCCGACACCAGGCACGCTGCAAGGCGGGTGCTCGCAAGCATAGAAATGACTTAAGACTTTATAGGAAACCGGCGCATTGAGCACGCAAATGAGTCACAGCGATGGACACGAGGCCGCGGGCAGCCGACCTGGGCCTCGTGAAGGCACCAGGGCTTCGCCGGTCCGTCTTGTTCCCGACCGGTCCTGGAATTGGGCATTAGGGGCCGCTCTGTTGTGGCTGTGCGGGGCAGTCGTCCGCACCATTGGCCAGTCGAGCAGATACATGGGTCTCATCGGCCCAACGTTCCAGAACATACTCATGCTTGCCAGCTTGGTTCTGGTGTTTATGCCGGTGATCTTCTCGATTCGCTGGGCTCTTAGCCGCCCGATTGTCCGCCGGTTAACCATTTTGGGGCTTGGCTGCCAGCTCATGAATATCGCCTTTGACATAGTTGACGACAACCCCTCCGTGAATGGTTATTGGCTTTTCAATGATGAGAATCCCGTTCATATCATTACCCAGGAGCTTTTCGCTGCCGCGGCCATTTCCTTTCTTTGCAGCGGCCTTTACTATTTCATCGTCTCCAGCTGGACCAGCGAAGCCTCCCTTGCCTCGGAACGCGACCTCCTTCGGGGCGAGGTCGAGGAGCGCAGGCGGGTGGAGCAGGCTTTGCAGCAGGAAAAACATTTCACCGATGCGATGCTCGACAGTCTACCGGGCATTTTCTACCTCTTAGATGAGCAAGGGCGATTCCTCCGCTGGAACAAGAATGCCGAGGAGGTCTTGGGATACTCCCCGGATGAGATTGCCCGCATGAATGCGCTCGACTTCTTCGGGGAAGACGGGAAACAGACTGTTTCAAAGGCGATGCAGAAGGTGTTCGTTGAAGGCTTTGCCTCGGTGGAAGCCACACTCGCAGCCAAGGACGGCTCGCGGCGGCCTTATCTGTTTACGGGCACGCGCATTATGATTGGCGATAAACTGCATCTTCTTGGCACCGGCATCGATATCAGCCAACGCATTCTTGCCGAAGAGGTGCGGCGGCAGCACAGCGAAGCACTGCGCCAAACGCTGGATGGTATCGCAATTGCCGACTTGGACGGCATCATTCAGTTCGTCAACCCCGCCTGGGCCGCCATGCATGGATACTCCCCCGAAGAACTTGAAGGAAAGCACCTCAGTGTGTTTCACACCTCTGAACAGATAGCGCGCGATTTGAACCCGTTCCTGGAGATCCTGCGAGAAAACGGATCCCACCTCGGCGAGGTCAACCATGTGAAAAAAGACGGAGTGGTATTTCCGACATGGATGTCTGCCACGATCGTCAGAGACAAGCATGACGCGCCTCGGAGCATGATCGCAATGGCGCGCGATATCTCCCAGCAACGCAATCTCGAGGCGCAGCTCGGGCAGGCGCAAAAGATGGAGTCCGTGGGCCGGCTGGCGGGGGGTGTGGCACATGACTTCAATAATCTGCTTATGGCAATCCTCGGCTACGCGGAGATGATACTCACGGATTCCCACGAGTTGAATCCAGGAGTCCGCGAATGGATAGAGGAGATCAAGAAGGCCGGCGAGCGCGCCCGGGATCTGACGCGCCAACTGTTGGCGTTCGGCCGAAAGCAAACGCTTGAGATGAAAGTCCTGGACTTGAATGACGTGGTGGTAGGTTTCGGGAAAATGCTCAAGCGCCTTATCGGTGAAGATATCCAGGTACAGACCCTGCTCAATCCCCGCATAGGTTCTGTCGAGGCGGACCCGGCCCAGATCGAGCAGGTGCTCTTGAACCTTGCCGTCAATGCACGAGACGCCATGCCCAATGGAGGACGGCTTACTATTGAAACCGCAGATGCCGTGCTGGACGATGCCTATGCGGCAACGCATCCATACGTTGAGCCGGGGACATACGTGATGCTGTCGGTTACCGACACAGGCTGCGGAATGAGTGTTGAGACGCAAAAAACGGTGTTCGAACCCTTCTTCACCACCAAAGGGCCGGGCGAGGGAACCGGACTCGGCCTTGCTACGGTCTATGGCATTGTCAAGCAGCATCGCGGCTACATTTCCGTCTACAGCGAACTTGACCAGGGAACCACGTTC
>JAPLKX010000162.1 GCA_026387845.1 Candidatus Hydrogenedentota bacterium
AACGCGGACCGGTCGGTGCAAGTTCTCCGTCGACGAAGCAGCCCGCGATTGAATGCCGGTAAGCCTGTGCGCCGCGCTACAACTCCGGCCACAGCCTGCTTGACGCCCGGATTGCGTTAGCTACATACTCCCGTTCCAGGAAGGTGACATGATGACGGATGCAGACGTTGGACAACACCGCTCGATCCTGCAAAGAATTGCCCATCGGGCGATGCTTCAACGAGGACTTTCTCCAGATTTTCCGCCCCAGGCGCTCGCCGAGCGCGACGGAATCCACGGTCCAGCGACGCGAGCTGAGGGATCGACGCGTGATCTCCGGAACCTTCTCTGGGGCTCCATCGACAACGATGATTCGCGTGATCTGGACCAGCTTACCGTTGCCAGGAAATCCCGGGACAGACAACCAATTAATTGACTCCTGCTGTCACATAGTCATATCGTTATGCCCATGAGCCGGGTGGCGCGAGTCGTTGTGCCGGGATATCCGCATCATGTTACGCAGCGGGGCAGCCGCCAAGCCGATGTGTTCGAGGATGATGCGAACCGGAAAGCCTATCTGCGATTCCTGAATAAATACGCGCAACGCCACGAGCTTGCGGTCGGGGCTTACTGCCTTATGACAAACCGCATCTCGTAGCGGTTCCGCAGCGGCAAGACTCCCTGGCATTGGCCCTGCTCGATTTGCATACGGTCTACGCCATGCACTTCAACGCGCGAACGAAATTGAGCGGCCATGTATGGCAAGACCGCTTCTACTCCTGCCCGTTGATTTTCCTGGATTTTTCTAGAAGAATCCGGCTTGCGACTGGTGGCAAGTTGCCTTGTGTGCAAGCTCCCGTTACAATGGTTTTGAAGTGATTCCTTCTTGATCGGGAAGGCCATCGGTGAAGTGGACATGTCAATATTCAGCACAATACATCTTGCGTGAAAGTCACAACGAATGAAAGAGCTTATTTTTGTGGTTGAAGAAGCGCCGGAAGGCGGGTTTACGGCGCATGCGCTGGGCGAATCTATCTTCACCGAAGCCGATACATTTGAGGAATTGTGCGAGCAGGTACGAGATGCGGTCCGTTGCCATTTTGATGAAGAAGTCCGCCCCAAGACAGTCCGGCTGCATTTTGTGCGTGACGAGGTCATAGCGGTGTGAGACTGCCTCGCGATATCTCCGGTTTGGAACTTGCTCAACGGCTAAAAAGTCTTGGCTACGCCCCCACGCGCGCAACCGGAAGTCATCAAAGGCTCACGACACAGCTTCAGGGCGAACACCATATTACGATCCCATTGGCCTCACCGCTTCGGGTCGGGACGTTGGGCGCCATTCTTCAAGACGTGGCGGCCCATTTCGGAATAACCCGCGAGGAACTGCACACGAGGCTCTTCGGCTGAGACGTGATGATGCCTGGTCAAACCCCGCCAGGCTCATCGAGAAGCAGTGGCAGTTTTGCGCTTGTTTCTCAAGAGTATGGCGAAGAAGACAATCGAGGCGGCGACGAGTGCGAGGCTGAAGATCTGTTGCGCGGTGAGTGGGCCGTAGGTGGGGTTGTTGTCGCCGCGGATGAACTCGATGAAGAACCGGCCCGTGCCGTAGAGGATGAAATACGCGGGGAACGTCAGGCCATCGATCGGGTTTGGCTTTGCGGCCCTGGCGCGCTTGCGCAGGTACAGGAGCAGCGCGCATGCCGCGAGCAGGCCAACCACCCCGTACAGTTGCGTGGGGTGTACCGGGAACGACCAGTCTCCCGCGTGGACGCCGGTGTACCGGTAGAAATGGTCGAGTGCGGCGGGGCTTCCTGGGGGGAACCGGACACCGAGAGGCCAGTCGGTCCTGATGCCGTAGCAGCAGCCGTAGAAAAAGCAGCCGAGCCGGCCGAACGCGTGCGCCAGCGGGACGTACGGCATCGCCAGGTCGGCCATTTTCCAGAAGTTGAGCTTGTACCGCCGAATCGCCCACCACGCGTAAAGGATGGCCGGCGGGATGGCCCCGTGGAACACGAGCCCACCTTCCCAGATGGCGAACCAGCCCTTGGGGTTGGTCCACGAATAGTCGCCAGGATACATAATGATGTGCGTGATTCTTGTCCCGGCCAGCCCCAGCAGCAGCACCCAGAACGCCATGTTGCTGATCTGCCCGGCGTCGACGCCGATCCGCTCGCCGTCGCGCTGGATGAAATGCATGCTCAGCAGGAACCCGACGGCTATCAGGAAACCGTAGGTGTGGATGGCGATGGGACCGAGATTAAGCAGCGTGGGGTACATCGTGTTTCCCGAAGAAGTACCAGGTGAGGATCAATAAAAACACGCCGGTACAAATAGCGGAATCGGCCACGTTAAACGCCGGGTAATATTTCCACGGAAAATTGAACGGCACAAAATAAAAATGGAACTGGAGAAAATCCGTCACCGACCCGTGGATGACCCGGTCGAGCAGGTTGTTGCCAACAGCCCCGCCCGCGATCATCCCATAGGCAATCGATTGAATGCGCGAGCGCGGGTCGAGGTATTGGAACAAGTACAGTAGCACGAGCATCGCCAGGATCGGCGCGGCAAACGCCATAAACCGGTTGTTGTTGAACATCCCGCCGACCAGCCCCGGGTTGCGCTGGTGTGTGATCTGGAAGAAGTGCGGGCCGGGCCCGCCGGGGATAAACCGGCCTTCCGGTACGTACTTCAGTATGACGGTCTTGGTGGCTTGATCGAGCACAACTACGGCGAGTAGAACCGCCAGGATCAGTATGATTTGCTTCTTGCGGGGCACGGTTCGAGCCTAGAGGCTCCCCTCTTTTTCGAGTTTGGACTTGCACTTGATGCAGTACCTGGCGGCCGGGAAGACTTCGAGCCGTTTTCGCGGAATGACCTCTTCGCAGCCTTCGCACACCCCGTAGGTGCCGTTTTCGATCCGCTGGAGGGCGTCGGCCACCTCGCGCAACCGCTGGCTCTCGCCGGTGGCGATGTTGAGCGCGGTTTCCCGCTCGAAGTTGTCGGTGCCGGTTTCGGCATAGCTATACAAATCGCCCGTGGTCTCGCGGACAGACTCGTGCAGGGCGCTCTCTTCGATCTTGCGAATCCCCTCGCTGAGCCGATCCAACTCGCCCATGAGCATCTTCTCGAACTTCTTGGAGTCCTTCTTATTCATCCAGCAATTTCTCCCAGTTGCTCTTCACACCGGCGGCAGATTGTTGGGTGTTCAGCGCTTTGTCCCACGGAATCTCTGTAATTCCAGCACCGCACACATTTCTTTCCCGAGGCCCGTTCCACCTGCACCACCAGCCGCGCTTCGGCTTCGGCAGCCTCTTTGGACACCGGACCAATCGAACATTTCGACACGATAAAAATCCAGGGCAATTGCGCCTCATACTTTCTCAGCAGCCGTTCCGCGCGCGCATCGCCCGGTATCAACGTCAGCGCCGCCTCCAACGATGACCCAATCACGCTTTTTCTCCGCGCCTCTTCGAGCACCCGCGACACCACCACCCGCATCCGCAGCATGTCGTCCCAGTTCGCCTCGGCCGTCTCATCGAGGACATGCTCGGGCCGGGCCGGCGGGAACAGCGTCAAGTGTACGCTTTCCGCCTCGCGAAGGTGCGCCGGCAGAAACTCCCACGCCTCGTCGCAGGTGTACGCCAGGATGGGCGCCATCAACTTGAGCAGGTCGCTCAGGATGCTCGAAAGCGCCGTCTGCGCCGACCGCCGCTCCCTCGACTTGGCCGCGAAAGTGTACAGCCGGTCCTTCAGGATGTCCAGGTAAAACGCGCTGAGGTCGACGGCGCAGAAATTATGGACCGCGTGGTAGATCAGGTGAAACTCGTAATCCTCGTAGGCTTTCAAGACGCGGTCGCGGAGCAACTGCATCCTGTGCAGGGCCCACTTGTCCGCCTCTTCGAGGTCTTTGAACGGTACCGTGTCGGCCTCGGTAAAATCGTACAGGTTGCCCAGCATGTATCGGAACGTGTTGCGGATCCGCCGGTAAGCGTCCTGCATCCGGGTCAGGATTTCGTCCGATATCCGGATGTCCTGCCGGTAATTCTCGCTGGCCACCCACAGCCGCACCACGTCCGCACCAAGCTTGTTGACCATCTCATCGAGGCTGATGACATTCCCCAGCTTCTTGGACATTTTCTTGCCTTCGCCGTCTACGACGTAGCCGTGCGTAACCACTGACTTGTACGGCGGCTCGCCCTTGACGGCCACGGCCGGAATCAACGACGACTGGAACCAGCCCCGGTGCTGGTCGCTGCCTTCGAGGTACATGTCGAACGGCCAGACCAAGTCCGGGTGGCCGTCGAGCACGGCCCGGTTGCTCACGCCCGAGTCGAACCACACATCGAGGATGTCGGACTCCTTGCGGAACCGGCCGCTGCCGCATTTGGCGCATTTGGCGCCGGCCGGCATCAGGTCTTTGACATCCGAGTCAAACCACCGGTCGATGCCGTCGGTGGCCGACAGCGCCAGTTGCTCGATCTTGGCAAAACTCTCCGGCGTGGCGTAGACCTCGCTGCAATCTTCGCAGTAAAACACCGGGATCGGCACGCCCCACGCACGCTGCCGGCTGACGCACCAGTCGGGCCGCTGCGCCACCATCGACCGGATTCGCTCCTGGCCCCACGACGGCACCCAGGCGACTTTGTCGATGGCTTCGATAAGGCGCTCGCGCAGGCCCGCGTAGTCGATCAGGATGAACCACTGCGGGGTGGCCCGGTATATGACCGGGTTGCCGCACCGCCAGCAGTGGGCGTAGCTGTGAACAATCTTGCCAGACCACAACAGCACGCCCGACTTCCGCAGGTCTTCCACGATCCGGCTGTTGGCGTCAAACACATTCAGCCCCGCGTACGGGCCGGCTTCTTCAGTAAACACGCCGCGGCCGTCAACCGGCGAGAACGGACCGATGCCATACCTCGCGCCCACGACATAGTCTTCCTGGCCGTGGCCGGGTGCGGTGTGGACGTTGCCCGTGCCCGCTTCGAGCGTCACGTGCTCGCCCAGGATGATCGGGCAGATCCGGTCCGGGAACATGACGTGACGGTACTTCAGGCCCTCGAGTTCCGCGCCCGAGAACTTCTTGACGATCTCATACTTGGTGATGCCGCACTCGGCCAGCGCCGCCGGCGCCAGAAAGCTCGCCATGATATAGGTTTCATCGCCGCCGCGCGTGCGCGCCTTTACGGCCGCGTATTCGAAATCAGGATGCACCGCAATCGCCAGGTTCGCCGGCAGCGTCCACGGCGTCGTGGTCCAAATCACGAAATGGACCGGCCCCTCGACGCCCGGCACGCCATCTACGGCCTCAAATTTCACATAAATCGACGGCGACGTATGGTCGCCGTACTCGACTTCGGCTTCCGCCAGGGCCGTCTGGCACGTGGCGCACCAGTAAATCGGCTTCAGGCCCTTAACAATGCCGCCGGTTTGATACATTTCGCTGAACACGCGAATTATTGTCGCCACATAACCCGGGTTGAGCGTCAGGTATGGGTTTTCCCACTCGCCGGTGACACCCAGCCGCTTGAAACCCGCCCGGTGGATGTCCACAAACCGAAGTGCAAACGCCCGGCAACGACGGCGGATCTCGACCTGCGGCAACGACTTGGCTTCCTCGCCCAAGTCGCTGATGACCTTGAACTCGACCGGAAGCCCATGGCAGTCCCAGCCAGGCACATACGGCGAGTCATAGCCCGCCATTTGCTTGGATTTCACCACGAAATCCTTCAGCACCTTGTTCAGGGCGGTTCCCGCGTGAAGTTCCCCATTCGCGTACGGCGGGCCGTCATGCAGCACAAATTTCGGCTTGCCCGCAGACATTTTGCGCATTTTTGCATACAATTCCGCTTCGTCCCAACGCGCAAGCCGTTCCGGCTCGTGTTTGGCAAGGTTGCCCCGCATCGGAAACGGCGTATCGGGTAGGTTTACTGTCGCTTTATAGTCCATCGTAGCCATACAATTATACTCAGTCACTCCCAGGAGCGGGGTAGGTAACGGCGCGCGCACGCGGGGCAAAAAAAGACGCGGGAATTTACCACACTATGCTGTGGAAAGTCAAGAATATACGGCCATATGTCGTATAAAACCAACGGTCTGCATTGGTTAGCCCCCCACTCCAATTCGCCCGCACAGCAGTGCGGCCGGCGGCACGCCCGCCTTACCCTATTCCGCCTGGTTGCATACCGCCGGTTTTGCGTTGGGCCGGCGGGTTCTGTAGACTTACTGTAGCTATGAAGAAGCAGCTCACAATTACGACTCACGCCGAGTTGGCAAAGCAAGACCGGGCGTTTTGGCAGGCTTGCACAGCCGAACAGCGCCTCGACGCGGTAGAAATCCTAAGACTCGAAGCAGGCAAATTCCTGTATGAATACCCATCCCGACTTCAAAGAGTTGTTTCAATTACTCGAAAACCGCCACGTTGATTACATGGTGATTGGTGGTTACGCCGTGGCCTTTCATGGTTATCCCCGCTTTACTCAAGATATAGATCTTTTCTTTGAGGCATCACCAGCGAATGTCACTCGACTGAGAAAGGCTCTTATTGATTTTGGATTTGCCGAACAGGACCTTCCCGAGGAGGCATTCAAAACAAAAGGCAATGTGCTTACCTTTGGCGTGGCGCCGACTCGCGTCGACCTGCTCAACGAGATCGATGGGGTGAGTTACGCCGAAGCCAAAGCAAATGTCGTTCGAGGGACGTACGGTGATGTCCTGATCAACTTCATAGGACGTGAGGATCTCATCAAGAACAAGCTGGCCACTCGAAGAGATCAAGACAAAGTTGATGTGCAAAACCTGATTCCACCGGAATAGGGGCAGGTTTTCAACTCGCAGCGAAAAAGGGAGGAGGAAGGGCGCATGGGAGATGGGACCCTTCCTCCGGGAGAGGAGCCGAGAAGGCTCTGGTAAGATTTGTTCAGTGCCGCCGGGCGCGCGCGCCCGTGGCAATCAACACCGCCCCGAGTACAATTAAGCCGCAGAGCGAAGCCGCCGGCAACTCCGGCGCCCCGTCTACATGCTCGAATATGGCAACCACTTCCTTATCTTCAATGACCGGAAACGTTACTTCCGGATCAGTCCGACCAGCGAAATCGTTCCCCCACTCCGCAAATTCGTATACGCCGGGGAAGATGGGCACGGCCGTCAGCGTTGCCGTCTCCCCTTTCCAGTAGCCGGCACCCGCCTGATGAAAATCGATCCAGCCCGGACCCTCGCATCGGGCGGTGATTTTGTACTTCTCGACGTTTGTGGCGCGGGCGATGAAAAAGTCGCCGCTACCCTTGTGAACGAGCGTGGTGTCGCCGACGGTGATATCGCTGTAAAACCCGCCGGTAAAATAGCAGTAACCGGAGCCGGCCATCGCAAAGAGGCCGGAGGGTTGCAGATCGATGCTCCCGTAATCGGCCCAGGAGCCATCGGCAGAAACCGTGCACAGGTCGCCGTATGCGAAGAAGGAAACTTGCCCGTCAGGCCGCGCGGAAATTGGAGATGTGAAATAAAGGAATCGGTCTGGGATATCAGTAGTCCAAACTTCCGAAACCGAACCGCCGGGCTCTGCGCGGAAACGGGTTACCCGAATGGCCGATGACACGTTCTGGGCCAGTACGAATTCGTTGCTGCCAACATCCACTAAGGTGGCCGACGATGTGGCTATTGT
>JAPLKX010000622.1 GCA_026387845.1 Candidatus Hydrogenedentota bacterium
TATCTCACCCCGGGGTTTGTCGCCGATTACATGCTGTTTCTCGATCCCCCCGCCGGCCTCGGCGAGCAGGCCAGGCTCGTTGACAGCGACATCGAGGCCGACGGCGGTACCCACCTCTACCGCCTCAGGGAAGGCATCGAGCGGTTCCTCATCACCGACATCAACAACGCCGCCGCGTCCGCCTACGCACAAAGCGAGATTGCCGTACTGTTCGACAAGGTCAGCATCACGGTCGACGAGTTCAACCACATCCCCGGCGGGTCAAATGTCCTGTTCATGGACAGCCACGTCGAGTTCATTAAATACCCCAGCGACTGGCCCGTCACCACCATGGTCGCCTGGCTCACCGGCCTCGAAGAAATATAAAATCCAGGTTGATATTATATCTTGACGTTAGAACAAAAGACGCATAACATAGAAGGCGGAGAGTGGTTCTAACCAAGAGGAGGGTTTACAGGGCAAGCTAACAAATAGCCTTATTAGACAAGCTTTCATAATTAACCGACAAGGGAGAGATAAAATGAAAACGCGACATGGTTTTACACTTATTGAGCTGCTGGTTGTGATTGCCATCATCGGCATACTTGCAGCCATCCTGTTGCCGGCGCTTGCCCGCGCCCGCGAAGCCGCGCGCAGAGCAAGCTGCGCTAACAACCTCAAACAATTAGGGCTGGTGTTCAAGATGTACTCCAACGAGTCCAAGGGCGGGAAACTTCCACCCAGCCGCTATGCGGAGTACGCGACCGATCAGACGTGTACCAAAGTTACAGGGTTCGATTTCATGTTCCAGGGAAGTTGTGTTTATCCCGAATACTTGTCGGATGCCAAGATAATGCTTTGCCCGTCAGATGCAAGTTGGGATTACGACTATGAGCGATTCTTCTGCGATTGGGACCAAACGCAGGTTTGTCCGTGCCGGTGGAACTCACGCTCGTACAATTATACGCCCTTCCTGTTGAGTCCGGAGTTATTGCTTCAGGATCCGACGAACATTAATCCTCAACCTCCGCTGATGGACTATCTGAACATGGATATGCTTATTACGATTACCGCCATTGGCACGGATCAAGCCGACATTTATGCACAAGCTGCATGGGTCGACAAAGATTGGCCATGCGGCGATCAGACAGTATATCGGTTGAGGGAAGGCATCGAGCGATTCCTAATCACGGATATCAACAACCCCGCCGCGTCTGCAAAAGCTCAAAGCGAAATCAGCGTAATCTGGGACGAAATCAGCACTGAGATCAAAGAGTTCAACCACATCCCCGGCGGCTCCAACGTCCTGTTCCTTGACGGGCACGTCGAGTTCATCAAGTACCCGGGCGAGTGGCCCGTCACAACTATGGTAGCCCTCATTACGGGTCAATAACCTTTGATTAGCACCAGGCGCACCGGAGGCCGCGACTTCCGGTGCGCTTTTTCTTGGCCTCCCCCAGCATACACACCCACCAGCCAGGCCCCATGCGGTGGGGTCGCGCTCCCGCGCGACCGTGTGGCGGTGGCTGCGGCGTTTCATTAAGTCAAGTTCGGACATCGGAACTTCGGTCGAGCAGGAGCTCGACCCCACCACACGCACGGTATCGCTTTTCTACTTTTCCGGGGTCAGCTCGCAGGCTGCGGCGGTGGCGTGGTTAACCACCACCGCGTGATCGAGTTCCTCGCGCGTGAGGGGCGCATTCCGCCGCGCCAACTCGCGGTACGCTCCGCCGGACATAAACGCCCGCACCGCCTCCGCGATTCGGCCCGCGTCTTCGCTTCGGCACAGCGCCAGCACCGACCCGGCCATCCCCGCGCCGGTCAATGATGCGCCCAGCGCGCCGGAATCTAGCGCCGCGTCAACCAATGCATCGAGCACGGGGCTGCTGGCGCCGTAAGAACCCGGGATCGTCTCGAGCGGCGCCTCCTGCGCGATATACTGCTCGAGCGCGGCGTCGCTCACATCCGTCTGCGGGCGATCGCCCCACACGCGCCGATCGCCGTCGTGGCCGATCGTCATCAACCGGCCGGCGCGCGCATAATCGCCCGCCTCGAGCGCCTCGACGAACACCCGCGCCCGCTCGGATTCCGCGATGCCGAACAGGAGCGGGCCGCGCAACGAAACGCTCGTAGGCCGCATCTCGGCGGGTGCGCTGGCAAAATACCGGTCGTACAGCGCGTCCAGGCCGGGCAGGTGGTACCGCGCCCGCAGGCCGGCCACCGTCATCTCTTCGGGAATCCGCAGCAGCAAATCGAGGATGCAGCGTGCCCCGCCAAATTCGCCTAACTCGACCGGCGACAGCGTCGACAGCCGCAGAGCCTTCTCGACCACCCTCTCCGGCAACCTCTGCCGCATCATCTCCTGCCGCAGGATCTCGAGCGCCATCCCATACGCGAATCGGTTGCGGGTGTAGTCGACGCCCGCGGCCCCGCTCAGGCTCCGTTCCGTATACGAGTTGATCACGAGGATGGCCAGCGCGTCCGGAAACGGAAGCCGCCGCGCCCCCGAGAAATCCGGCCGGGCCGGATCGAGCGCGAGGTTCACCATCTCCCCCACTCCGCCCAGCACCATCGCCGCCTGGTCGCTCAACCCGCACCGCGAGCCCGTGTACCATTCCGCATCCCGCGCCGCCTCGGCGAACTCGACGTCACCCAGCTCGATCCCGTTCAGCGCGAGGATCGCCTTGACCAGGCAGATGCACAACGCCGCCGACGAACTCAGCGACGCGCCCCGCGGGATGTCGCTGCCCACTACGCCCTGCAATCCCCGCAGCCGCGCGCACGGGAACCGGTGAAGCACGCTGAGGAACGCCCCGCGAACGTAATGCGACCAGTGGCCGCGCCGCGCCGCGACTTCGGCGCGCACGCGCGGCTGCATGATGAAGCCCGGCCAGTCGCCCTCGATTCCGCCCGTGTACAACGCCCCCAGCGCGAACCGCGTCTCGTCGAACGCCGGCTCGGTGTTCGCCACGACGACGTCGCCACCTTTCGCCTCCCGCACGGCCAGCACGATCTCGCGCTGGTGCGTCATCAGGTTGAGGTAGCCGCCGTGCGTGTCAACGTGCATCCCGCGCAGG
>JAPLKX010000625.1 GCA_026387845.1 Candidatus Hydrogenedentota bacterium
AGAGGGTGGTCTGCACTACACGCCCGAATGAACAGGAAGCCCCAGAAACCAAGGACTTATGGGGCCGCCAAACCCCAAAAACGACCTTCAGGTGACGACTACTGCGGAAAATGGGTTAGTTGACAGATCTTCTTGGCTTAATGTGATTAAAGAGAATAATGCGGCAAGATAAGGTGGTTATCTATACTTGAGGCGACGGACAATTCCGCTGGATGCGGCGACGAGGAGGTAGGTGAGGCCGGCGATGACGATGATGGTGGCGCCGGAGGGCAGGTTGGGTCCGTAGCTGGCGGCTATGCCGCCGACGGTGAATGCGGCGCTGAGGAGGGCGGCGACGACCATCATTTGCCAGAGGTTTCTGACGAAATGGCCGGCAATGGCGGCGGGCAGGGTGAGAAGGGCGATGACCAGTATGATGCCGACGACGCTTACCAGCAGGACTACCGTGATGGCCGTCATGCAGAGAAGCAGGAGGTAGTAGATCTCGACTCGTAGTCCCCGCAGGCGGGCGTACTCTTCGTCGAAACACAGGGCGAGGAACTGGTCGTACCAGATGATGCCGGCGCCCACCACTACGGCATCAAGAATCAGGATTACCAGCAGGTCGCGCGGTGACAGCAGGAGGATGTTGCCGAACAGGTAGCCCATGAGGTCTTCGGCGTAGCCGGGCGTCCTCGCGATGAACAGTACGCCTATGGCCATCCCGGCCGCCCAGACCGCGCCGATCACGGTGTCTTCGCGCTGTCTGGCGTATAGGCTGACGAGCCCGATCAACAGGGCCGCCGTCAGGGCGGACACGACCGCGCCGAGTATGGGCGTTGCCCACGGGATGCCGTGGACCGTCTGTAGGTACTTTGCCGCGCCGATCCCCGCCAGGATGCAGTGGGATACGCTGCCGGCGATGTAGGTGATTCGGCGCGTAACCACGTAGCTGCCGACCACGCCGCACGCCACGCTCGCCAACAGGCCCGCGGCGACGGCGTATTGGAGGAACGCGTAGCGGCCCAGCGCGGTCAGGAACTCGGCCATTGGTGTCCTTCCTCGGAGCAACGGTGGTCGTGCCTTACCATGCTGACGTCGCTGCCATACAGGTTGCAGATGAACTGGCCGGTGAGTTCGCTGGTGGGATGAATCCAGACGGTTCGGTTGACGCAAACCACGCGGTTCACGAGCGTGGACACAAACCCCATGTCGTGGGTGACCATGACGATGGTGAGCCGGCCGAGGAACGCCTTGAGAACTTCGTAAAGCTCGTTTTGCACGGCGGGATCGATGTTGGCCATCGGCTCGTCGAGAATGAGGAGTTCGGGCTCGGCGGCGAGCGCCCTGGCTATAAGGACCCGTTGGCGCTGGCCGCCGGACAGCGCGGCAAACGGCCGGTCGGCGAGTTCGGGCAGGTCGACTTGGACGAGGGCGTTACGGGCGGCATCGGCGTCTTTGCGGGCGTAGTGGCCGAACGCCCGGTGCCGATCCAGGCGGCCCATGAGCACCACGTCGAGCACTTTGATCGGGAAGAACATGTCAAACTGAAAATATTGCGGGACATAACCGACCCGGGAGCGGGTCTCCCGCGGCGGCCGGCCAAACAACGTCACGCGCCCTGAATCGGGGCGAAGAAGGCCGAGCACCAACTTGATCAACGTGGTTTTGCCGCCGCCGTTCGGGCCGACCAGGCAAGCGAAATCTTGGACGTCGATGGTGGCGTTGACGTTTTCGAGCACGGGCGTGCCGCCGTAGCTGAACGTCAGGTTTTCAAGCACAATTGCTGGTGTTGGTGCGGAGTGCGCGGATTCACTGGGACCATTGGGACAATTGAGACGATTGGGACTTCCTGGAGAACGATCTTTCATGCTTCCTTCCTCCCAATCATCGGTTGCCGGCAGATGTTTTTGGTGAGTCTGAACTACGCCAACCCTCGCGCATTTTCAGCGCGACCTCCTCGAGGTTTTCAATATAGTCTCGCGAGAGCGGGTCAATTTTGATCACGGTCCCGCCCACGGCTTTGGCAACGGCCTCCGCCGCGCGCGACGGAAAGCTTTTCTGAACGAAAATCACGCACACATTCTCGCGTTTGGCCCGGTCAATGAAATCCGCCAATTGCCGAGCGGTCGGCTCTTTTCCGCCGATCTCGACCGACACCTGTTTGAGGCCGTAGGCGTCGGCAAAATACCCGAACGCGGGATGGTACACGTAGAATGAGCGCCCTTTGTAGGGCCCGAGGATTTCGCGGAGCCGGGCGTCGAGTGAATCCAACTCCTGGACCAGGGTCTGGAGGTTCTTGTTCCAATCCGCGGCGTGGGCGGGATCTGCCTGGACGAGCGCGCGGGCGACGTTGCGGGCGATAATCTT
>JAPLKX010000580.1 GCA_026387845.1 Candidatus Hydrogenedentota bacterium
TCGCCCAGCCGCCCCAGGGCCAAGGCAGTTTCCTCGCGTACGTCTGCGTCTGGGTCCGTCAAGCAGGCGATCAACGGCTCAACTGCCCGAGCATCACCCAACTGCCCCAGGGCTTCAGCAGCATTTCGGCGCACACTCTCATTCTGCTCCTTGAGGCAGGCAAGGAGCGGCTCCGCGGCAGACACCCCCAGGCACGCTAAAGCCTGCGCGGCTGCATGACGTACGTAATCCTGTTCTGCTGGATCTTTCAAGCAGGCGATCAGCGGCTCGACGGCCCGCGCATCGCCCAATTGCCCCAGGCTCTCCGCAGCCACCCGCCGCACGCGCTCGTATCCGTCCTTCAGGCGGGCAATGACCGGATCCACCGCCCGCGTGTCCCGCAACCGCCCCAAGACGTTCACCGCCCCCATGCGTACCTCCCGCACCTCGTCCGTTAAACATGCAATCAGAGGTTCCACCGCACGACGATCCCCCAACTGTCCCAAGGCCTCAACCACCTCCTCGCGCATGTATTGGTCCGGATCATTCAGGCAGGCGATGAGCGGGTCCACGGCGCGCGCATCGCCCAACCGCCCCAACGTCTCCGCGACCCCTTTGCGTACGTCCTCATCCGGGTCCTTTAAGGCGGCGATCAGCGGATCAACGGCGGCGGCCCCCAGTTTGATCAACACCTCGGCGGCCCTGTGGTAGTCGGGTATCCCGGGGCCCTGCTTCATGCAAACGAGCAGCGGCGTCACGGCGGCAGGTCCCTTTTGCACCAACTGTTTCCAGTCTTCGTTCGCCACGAAAAACGTGAGTTCCTCTTCTTCCGTCCCCGGTTTGTATCCCAGACGTTCAAGCGCCGTGGCGGCCGCGTGGCGCACCAAGCCGCCTTCGTCCTTGAGACACACAATCAATGGCTGCACCACGCGCGCGTCGCCGATTTTCTCGAATGCGGTGGCCGCCCAATAACGCGCCCCCTCGCGCTCATCCTTCAGGCAGGCGATCAGCGGCTCAACGGCGGCGGGCCCCAGCTTGATTAATACCTGGACGGCTTGGTCACATGCTTCGGACAACACATTTAGCGCGTCCCGGTGTTTCAGACAAGCGATCAGCGGGTCCACGGCGGCGGGTCCCAGCTTTGCCAACGCCTGAACCGCAGCCTCGGTAACGGAGGAATCCTTCAGGCACTCGACCAGAGGCTCCGCCGCGGCGGGTCCTTCCTGTACCGCCGTGTCCCAGTCCTGCCGAGCGATAGAGAGTACGATACGCGCCTCTGAGGTCCCCGGCTTATATCCCAAGGTCTCCAACGCCTTGGCTGCGGCCAAGCGCACATCCGCGTTCTCGTCGTTCAGGCAGGCGATGAGTGGGTCCACGGCCCGCGCATCACCCAATTTCCCGAGACTCTCCACCGCGTCACGGCGCACTTCCCAGTACGCGTCCTTCAGGCAGGCGATGAGCGGCTTCACGGCCCGCGCATCGCCCAATTTCCCGAGACTCTCCGCCGCGTCACGGCGCACTTCCGAGTCCCCACTGAAGTCCTTCTGTTGGGCGATGAGCGGTTCGATTGCAGTGTCTTTGTTTTCCGTCACCGTCGGAGCAGAGCCTTCCGCCGGCTTCGCGCTCCCTTCCTCCGTCTTATCATCAGCGCCCGCGGGCAGGCAGACGCCCGCCCACAACAGCCCAAGCATCGCAGCCGCAAGTAATCTGTTCATGTTCTCATCCTCCCAGGTATGAGTCCGAGTCGTTTCAGTGGTTGTAAATCTTTTGTCCCACAGCACCGGATCCCACAAACCCGGCGTTAGTTGCCGCCTGGCGCGGCGCCTTCCGGTTTGTATCCCAACTGCTGCAACGCCTGCGCCGCCGCCTTGCGCACATCTAGGTTTTTGTCCTTCAGGCAGGCGATCAGTGGGTCCACGGCGCGGGCGTCGCCCAGAGACGCTAACGCCTCGGCGGCATTCGCTCGCCATTCGGGCGGAAAGTCCTTGTCCTTCAGGAACGCGATGAGCGGCTCTGCAGCCCGAACGTCGCCCAGAAGCCCCAATAACCAGGCGGCCTGAAAACGCCCCCCCGTGTCCTCGTCGTTCAGGCAGGCGATAAGCGGGTCCTCGGCCTGCCCGTGCCCCGACGACTCGCTTATCCACCATCTACTCAAGGCCGCGGGCAACTCTGGACGGCTGAACTCACCCTCACCATCCATTTGCGGCGTCTCGGTTGCAGACACTGGCGGGGCGGGGCGTTCTCTCTCGACCTTTGTCAGGAGGGCGATGTTGGCGCGGTCCGTTTCATTCAGGAGCGCGTCGGTGTAGTTCGGCTTGGGCTGGTACCAAGACTGGCAGTAGAAATGGTGTCTGAGGTCCTTGTCCTGGAACTCGCGGCCCCGGCGGGCGTACCCTCGGTCAGCCCGCGGGTGAGCCATTCCGGGGGCTTTGCGGCGCCCAGTGCCTCCGGACTGTATAGGTAGGTTCGTCTAGTCAACGGGTCGAACCGTGCCGAGAACCCGAAAGCCTCTGCAACGGGAATCACCGGCGCCTCAAGGGGAGAGCCCTCAAGCTGGCGCACAGGCGCACCGAGTGCCACTTCGCGACCGTCCACAGAGGCTACAGACTGGCCCGGAACGAAGGTCATGCTTTTGCCTCGACCGGTCAATGTGGCTGGCTTGTCTCCCGCAGGCTCCGACGGCTCATCAAGACCCAGCCAACCGCCAATGGAGAAGAGGTTTGCGGTGAGGACGCCCGTGGCGATTGACGGCCGCGCCCCAGTGCTCACACCGTGTTCTGTCCAGTCGTTTGTGCCGTCCACCCAAATGTCCCTATACCAGCGCCAGAACCTAATGCATATGTTCTCTACCGGCTCGATGTCCTTCCAATGCCAGACGATCTCGTCCTTGGAACGGTCATAACCGGACGGATAAATACCGCCGACTTGGAAATCGGGGCCCATGCCTGTCAAGTCTACAGACACACGGATATCGCTTATGATGCCTTTCCATGAGGCGGCGGTGCTGACGTCGTACTCGAACCATGCATTACCGACAACGTCGCCGCCGCCGCCGCCAAAGTACGTGTTGCGCACCGCCCGCGTTTGGCCCCCTGCGAAATGTACTTCCTTCACCCAGAACCGTTCGAAACCGCCGTCTAAATTCGTAAGTGCCGGACGCGGTTCTACCGGGACTTCCTGGCCGTCCACATACGAACGGAAATCCTTGAAACCTGAGTCGACGACGTCGGCGCCCCAGGATCGCTCGGGGAATCCCACCAGCACATCGGTTTCCTCGCCGGTGTTGTGGAGGACGTAGTTGCACTCCACACGCTTCGAGGCCAGGTGGATGTTTATCTTGGCGGACTCCATGACCACCGTGGGATGGCTCCGCATCAGCATCACGCTGCCGCCCACCCCGACGGTCGCGCTGTCATTAGCACCCGCGGGCCGGCACACGCTCGCCCATAACAGCCCAAGCATCGCAGCCGCAAGTAATCTGTTCATGTTCCCATCCTCCCAGGTATGAGTCCGAGTCGTTTCAGTGGTTGCAGATCTTTTGTCCCACAGCATTGGATCCCACAGACCCGGGGTTAGTTGCCGCTTGGCTCAACCCCTTCCGGTTTGTATCCCAACTGCTTCAACGCCTGCGCCGCCGCCTTGCGCACGCTCTCATTCTTGTCCTTCAAGCAGGCTATAAGGGGATCCACGGCGGAGGGCCCCAGCTTCCCCAACGTCTCCGCCGCCGCCTCGCGCACGCGCTCATCCAGATCCTTCAGGCAAGCGATCATCGGAGCGACGGCAGCGTCGCCCTCCAGCACCACGTGTTTCCAGTCCTGCTTCGCTATCAAGAAGGCAACGCGCGCCTCGGGGGTTGCGGGCTCGTACTTTAAGGCGCGCAACGCTTCGGCGGCCCTGGCGCGCATATTCTCGTCTTCGTCCTTGAGCCAGGCAACCAGCGGTTCCACGGCCCGCGTGTCTCCCAACGTGCTCAACGCCAAGGCAGCCGACCAGCGCACACCCTTGTTCGGGTCTTTCAGGCAGGCGACCAGCGCCTCCACCCCGGGCGTTCCCAACCGCGCCAGACCCTCCGCCGCGGCAATGCGCGGACCTTCGTACTTTTCTTCCTTGACAAAGGCGATAAGCAGATCTACAGCGGCGGGCCCCTCC